>NZ_CZVH01000020.1:0-24972 GCF_001458555.1 Candidatus Kryptobacter tengchongensis
AACCTCAACACCTAAATAATGAACTGTTTTCACAACAGCTGAATATTTAACAGTTCCAACGACCTTTACATTTGGCGCAGCACCATAAGCAACGAAAGCACCAGCTCCACCTGTAATTTTTGTCTCGCTCTTTGGTTTGCTAACGAAAGCCAAACCAACATCTCCGAGAACCCCAAGCTCTACCTTATCTTGTGAATAAGCAGTATAGCTCAAACCATACTTAACAGGAACAAATGAATATTCAGCAGACTGATCTTCTTTAGGAAAAGTTACATATCCAACTGAAAGTTGCCCAGCAAACCCTTTGACCTTTAAGAAGCTCTCAGGAACATCATAGCGATAATAAACATTGCCACCGAAGCCCACCGTTGGCTTTTCACTGCGATATCCAAGTGCCAGACCAGCACCAAGCTCCCTTGACAAAGCAACATTACTTAACAATAACACCAAAGCTAAAAATAAAAAAAGACCACGCATGTTTTTAACCTCCCTTTATTTTTTAATTTGTTTATTTTTTTACCTCAGCCTAAAATATAGCAAACTTTAAATTCAAAGTCAAGAGATAAAAGAGGCTCTCGTTCAGAAATTCAAATTAATTTGCTTTCCTTGCAATATCAGGTTTTATATTTTTCCCCTCTTTTAAAAGTTTTTGCAGTAATTCCTTTTCAACTGCGGTGACTTTATCCGGCACCCAAATTTCAACTTTGACAACGAAATCCCCCTTTGAATTTTTATCAACAGATGGCAATCCTTTACCTCTGAACCTTATCTCCTTACCCGATGGTGTTCCAGGTTCAATTTTAACCTTTAAACTTCCATTTATATATGGCACATCAATTTCAGTTCCAAGCACTGCTTCAGGGAAACTTATCAAAAGTGTATAATAAATGTCATTTCCCTTTCTCACAAAAAACGGATGTTGCTCTTCTTCAATCACAACTATCAAATCCCCAGGTGCTCCACCTCTTATCCCTGCATCTCCGTAACCACGAATTGTCAGATAATTTCCCTCTCTTACACCTGCTGGAATATCAACATCAACAACACTTTCCCCATAGACTCTTCCCTCACCGCCACAAACATTGCAAGGTTCTTTTATAATTTTGCCTTCCCCGCCACAATTTGAACATGTGGTAATTGTAACCATCTGTCCAAAGAATGAACGCCGAACTTGTTTCACCTCACCTGTCCCGTTGCAAACCGGGCATACAGTATAACCGCTCCTTGATTTTGCGCCTGTTCCTCCACATGCTTCGCATACCTTGAAATGTTTGATTTTCAACTTCTTCCTTATACCCGTTGCGATTTCCTCAAGTGTTAACTTCAGCCTTAACTTCCTATCCGAGCCAGGTATACCCCTTTGAGCTTTTCGGGTTTGGGTTCTAGTGCCAAAGAAATCATCAAAAAATCCACCACCAAATGAATCAAAAATATCTCTGAAAACATCAAATATATCGTGAACATCTGTGAAATGAATGTAATCGCTTTCACTTATCCCCGAATGACCATACATATCGTATCTTTTCCGCTTCTCGGGGTCGCTTAAAATTTGATATGCTTCTGTTATCTCTTTAAATTTCTCCTCCGCTTCCTTGTTCCCGGGATTTCTATCGGGATGATATTCCATTGCAAGTTTCCTATAAGCACGCTTTATCTCCTCAAGGGTTGCATCTCTGGAAACCCCAAGTATTTCGTAATAATCTTTTTTCGGCATTTATGGTAAATTAAAATTTAACTTTCTCTGTGATCATCGCTGAAATCAACTTTTAAATCGTTCTTCTTTTCCTCTTTCTGATTTTCAACAGAGCTTGAAACTATAACCTTTGCATGACGCAGAACTTTATCGTAATACATATAACCCCGCTCAACTTCATCAATCACCGTATCAGGTGGAACATCATTTCGTGGAATTCTTAACAAAGCTTCATGATAATACACATCAAATGGCTTTCCAACGGACTCAAATGGCTTAACACCATGCGTTTCAAGAATTTTCATCAGCTTTGTATAAATCATCTTAACTCCCTGATAAAACGACTCAAAATCAGGTCTCTCCTTTCCGCTTGCAAGCGAGCGCTCAAGGTCATCAACAACTTGCAAAATTTCAAGCAAAAGTTTTTCATTGGCATATTTAACAGCATTTGCAAAATCAGCTTCAAGCCGTTTCTTGTAATTCTCAAATTCAGCTACCCTCCTCAATAGCCTATCTTTATATTCATTAAGCTCCTTCTTTAAATTTTCATTCTCAATTTTAAGTGCACTTAATTCATCTATGGCTTCTTCAGTAAGTTGTTCTCCCAAGTTTTCTTCAGATTTCTGTTCAGGGATTGATTGTTCAAGCGTTTTCTGTTCCTCGTTTTCAGCATTTATGGATTTAGCATTTTCATCCTTTATCATCTTCGTATAAAATTTTTGTTTTTATAAAAAGTTAATGCAAAACCTCAGAAAGAACATCACGAGTATAATTTACAAGTGAGATCATTCTACTATAATTCATCCTTTTCGGACCAATCAAACCAATTACACCCGAGACACCACCAGCTTTATATTCAGAAGCTATTAAGGTATAATCTTTCAACCTATCTTCCATGTTTTCCTCACCAATTGAAACAACAACTTTATCCGTGTAAAATTTTCCCCCTGACTGCATTTTCAAAACCTGAAAAATTTGAATTATCTTATCCTCATTCTCAACAAGCTCCATTATATCACGGACTTTCTCAGGGTCGCTGAACTCTGGATGTTCAAGTATATCTGGAACACCACCAATATGAATTTTATCAATATCATAAAAATCGTAAAATAACCTCTCCGCTGAGCGAATAAAAACATTAATGATTCCTCTGTAATCCTGCTCAACATCCCGAACTCTTTCAACAAATGTTTCCCTTACCTGTTTTAATGTTAAGCCAGAGAGACGCTCATTCAAAATAGTTTTGACAAAGTCAAGTTTATCCCTTGATACTTCACTTGAAACCTCAAGAATTATTGTTCTGACAAGCCCGGATTGTAATGTTATAACAACAAGTAATCTCGTCTCTGATATGCTGACAATGTCAAGCTTTGTTAAAATGGCATCATTTATCTGCGGGGTTGACGCAATGCTTAACTGCTTTGATATTTTTCCAATTAGCTTTGAGATATGTCTCAAAATTTCCTCAAGCTCGCTTTTATCCTTTACAACATTTTTGATCACTTCCTTCTCATCCGGGCTTAAATCTTTTACCTCAAGGAGGTTATCAACATAGAATCTGTATCCTTTATCAGTTGGTATTCTCCCAGCAGATGCGTGCGGATGCCATAAATAGCCAAGATCCTCAAGATCAGCCATTACATTTCTAACCGTCGCAGGGCTAATGTTAAGATTATATTTCTTCACAAGGTATCTTGAGCCCACTGGTGTTGCGGTCATTATAAATTCCTGAACTATGCAGTTTAATATCATCTTTTCCCGAGGTGTCAGCTCTCTGCTCATATAAATTCACCTCCAGGTATCTGAAAACAGCTTTTAAATTTTGTAAATTTCTCAAATGACGAGTTTAATTTTTGTATTAAAAAATACAAAAAAATAAGCAGTTTTTCAAATATACGCCATGACTTCACAACTTGATTTTCTCATCCTTTTTGATTATCATTGTAAAAAACCAACCACAATATGTGTTTGATAATGAAGAAAATTCTCTTCTGGTTAAAAGCTGGAATTATTATTTTAATCACCATTCCGATGGCCATAATCACTGCCCTGCTTTTACCTTTCAACTATAAAGGAAAAATCTATCACTTCATGGCAAAAATCTGGTCAAAAATCGTTCTTTTCATTTTCAATATCAAGATAAAAGTCAAAGGTCTTGAGAACATCTCAAACGGGAGAAATTATATTTACATTTCCAATCACGCAAGCGCTATGGATATCCCCGCGCTTATTTGCGGAATTCCAGACCAAATCCGTTTCCTTGCAAAACAGGAACTTGGCAGGATACCATTGTGGGGATGGCTTCTAAAATATGGTGGTTATATATTAATTGATAGAAGAAATCCGAAAAGGGCGATGAAAAGCGTTCAAAAAGCAATTGAAAAAATCAAAAGCGGTGTATCAGTTCTTGTATTTGCTGAAGGCACAAGAAGTTTTAACGGGGAACTCTTACCCTTTAAGCGTGGTGGATTCATGCTCGCTATTAAATCAAATACACCCATCGTCCCAGTTACAATCCTAAACAGCTATAAAATCATGAGAAAACATAAACTTGAGGTAAGCCCTGGAACAATTGAAATTTTGATTGACAAACCCATTCTTGTTGATGACTTCTCAGGTCGGGACGGAGAGACAAAGCTTATGGAATTAACACGAAATATAATTAAACAAAACCTTGAAAAAACAAAAACCGAATAAAAAATATGCCAGTAACGATCAAAGATGTTGAATATATCGCAAATCTTGCACGACTTGAATTCAAAGAAGAGGAAAAGGAAAAATTCACGGAACAGTTTAACAGAATCCTTGAATACATGGATAAACTTAACGAACTTGACACAACAAATGTTGAACCCCTTTATCATGTTATTGATTTGAAAAATGTTTTTCGTGAAGATGTTGTAAAAGAAAGTTATCATCGTGAAGAAATACTAAAAAATGCTCCATCAAGAACGGATTTCTTCTTTAAAGTCCCGAAGGTGATCTCTGTTGAAAAACATTCAGAAGAGAATTCAACGGAAGATAAAGAATAAAGTTAAATCATGCCAAATATCATCGCAGTAATCCCAGCAAGATATGCTTCAACGAGATTTTCCGGGAAACCACTTGCTGATATCCTTGGGAAACCAATGATAAGATGGGTATATGAAAATGCGATGTCATCAAAGCTTGTTAACAAAGTTTTTGTCGCAACAGATGATGAGAGAATTTTTGACATAGTTAAAAATTTTGGCGGAAATGCAATTATAACACCAAAAGAAATACAAACTGGAACCGATAGAATTGCATACGCCGTTCGGGATCTTGATGCCGATATAATTGTAAATATCCAAGGAGATGAACCGTTGATTTCAGGAGAAATGATTGACTCCGCGATAGAACCCTTTCTAAATGAAAATGATATTGACATCTCAACGCTTGCCGTAAAAATAAACGATGTTGAAAATCTTTTCAATCCAAATGTTGTAAAAGTCATCCTTAACAAAGACAACTTCGCACTTTACTTTTCCCGTAGCCCAATCCCCTTTTGCAGAGATGCACAAACAAATGAGGAATGGCTAAAAACAGGAATTCATTATAAACACATCGGAATTTATGTATACCGAAAAGATTCGCTTTTAAAATTTGTTGAGCTTAAAAGATCAAAGCTTGAAGAAGCAGAGAAACTTGAACAGTTAAGAGCACTTGAAAATGGTATGAAGATAAAAGTCGTATTAATAGATAAAGATACTATCGGGGTTGATACACCAGAAGATCTTGAAAAGGTCATCCGAATTTTAAAACAAAATAAACTTCAGAATAATGGATAAGAAAACAAAATATATCTTCGTCACAGGTGGGGTTGTTTCCTCGCTTGGGAAAGGAATTGCATGTGCATCGCTTGGATTACTGCTTAAAGCAAGGGGTTTAAAAGTCACAATACAGAAATTTGATCCCTACATAAATGTTGACGCAGGAACAATGAACCCATATCAACACGGCGAAGTTTATGTAACAGACGATGGAGCAGAAACAGATCTTGACCTTGGACATTATGAAAGGTTCCTTGATATAAACATGTCAAAGTTAAATAACACAACTACAGGTCAAGTTTATTATGAGGTCATAATGCGAGAAAGAAAAGGCGATTACCTTGGTGCAACCGTTCAAGTTGTCCCACATATAACAAACGAAATCAAGAGAAGGATTACTCTTCTGACTAAAGAAGATAACTACGATGTCATCATAACAGAAATTGGTGGAACCGTTGGAGACATAGAAAGTTTGCCATTTCTTGAGGCGATAAGACAATTTATGCTCCAAGTCGGAAAGCAAAATGCAATTAACATTCATGTTACACTTGTCCCTTATATTAAATCGGCTGGCGAACTCAAAACGAAACCAACACAACACAGTGTGAAGACATTACTTGAAATCGGAATTCAGCCCGATATTTTAATCTGCAGAACTGAAAAGCCTTTGACAAAAGAGATAAAAGAAAAAATCGCTTTATTTACAAATGTTGAACCAGAAGCAGTAATTCAGGGAATTGATGTTGACTCAATCTATGAGGTTCCTTTGATATTCTATGAAGAAGGACTTGATGACATCGTCCTCAAAAAGTTAAACATTTCAGCCAAAGAACCTGATTTAAAAGAATGGGGAAAATTTGTTGAAAAGATAAAAAATCCGAAGGATTCCGTTGATATTGCAATATGTGGTAAATACACGGAGTTAAGGGATGCTTATAAAAGCATAATTGAAGCATTTGTTCACGCAGGAGCTGAAAATGAGTGTAAGGTTAATATAAAATGGATAAAAGCGGAAGATATAGAAAAATATGGCGCTGAAAAATTTTTAAAAGATGTCTATGGACTTCTAATTCCAGGTGGATTCGGGGAAAGAGGAATTGAGGGAAAGATAAAAGCAATTCAATATGCCCGTGAAAATAAAATTCCATTCTTCGGGATATGTCTTGGAATGCAATGCGCAGTGATTGAATTTGCACGAAATGTATGCGGTTTGAAAGACGCTAATAGCACCGAGTTCAACCCATCAACTCCATATCCCGTGATTGATCTACTACCAGAACAGTTGGGAATTCAAATGAAGGGCGGAACGATGAGATTAGGTTCATATCCAGCAGTTTTAAAACAGGGAACAAAAGCATACTTGGCTTATGGAACTGATAAAATACAAGAAAGGCATAGACACAGATACGAACTTAACAATAAATTCAGAGAAATTCTTGAATCAAATGGAATGATATTCAGCGGTCTTTCCCCCGATGGTTTGCTCGTTGAAATAATTGAAATCCCAGAACATCCATGGTTTGTCGGTGTGCAGTTCCACCCAGAACTTAAATCAAGAGCAACAAAACCTCACCCGCTTTTCCGTGATTTTGTGAAATCAGCAATTGAATTTAAGAATAAAAAAGCAAAAACCCCTGAAAAGATAGAGATAAATGCCAAGGTTTAATTTAGATGCAAAAGCAAAAGAAACTTTAAGAAAAATTTTCAGAGCAAATGATAAGGCAATTGAAAGATTTGAAAAAGTCATTGATGATTTCATAATATCAACCTCAAATTTTGACCTTGCTGAAACCTTCATAAAAAATTTCATCATCTCCATTGATATTTCACCTAACCCAGAACAAAGCTTAAACAATTTCGTTCGCTTCACTGAAAATGCATTTAGCAAATCCTCACTTTACAAAAATCTCGCCCTTTACCCGCAAATGTTAAAAATTCTATTGATCACATTTGGATATTCTCAATATTTTGCCGATATACTTGTTCGTGATCCAGAGCTTTTCCCATGGCTTACATCCACAAATGAAATTGATAAAAAGAAAACAAGACAGGATTATTTAACCGAGGCAAAAAATTCAATCGCACATTTTCAAAACTTAAAAAGCAAACTCAACGCACTCCGACGATTCAAACGAAGAGAAATTTTAAGAATTGGAGTTCGCGATATACTTGGGATTGCCGACTTTGAAGAAACTGTTGCATCTCTTACCGAGCTTGCCGAGGCAATCATTGAAGTTTGCCTTCAACTTGGAATAGAAGAAACTATCAAGAAATTTTCCTCTTTCCCGGAAACTGAATTTTCAATCATAGGGCTTGGGAAATTAGGAGGGGAAGAGTTAAACTATAGTTCAGACATTGACCTTATTTTTGTCTATAATCAAGACGGAAAAATTAAGGTAAACAACGAAGATATATCCTATTATGAAATTTTCAACCATCTTGTTGCTCTTTTGATAAATTTTCTCTCTGAAAACACAGAAGAGGGAAACCTTTACAGAGCCGATTTCAGGTTGAGACCCGAAGGGGTTTCTGGTTCGCTTGCTCGCTCTTTACTTGGTTATCTGACATATTACGAAGTTTATGGAAAACTCTGGGAAAGGCAAATGCTAATAAAAGCAAGACCTATCGCTGGGGATGTAAATTTCGGCTGGAAATTTTTGAACATGCTTGATTCATTTATTTATCCAACAACATTTTTTGAAAACCCAGTTGCTGAAATTGCAAAAATAAAGGCAAAACTTGAAGCAACAGCAACAACTGAATACAACATCAAACTCCGAAGAGGTGGGATAAGGGATATTGAATTTATCGCTCAAACGCTACAACTTTTAAACGCTGGGAATTTTACAGAATTAAAAACCCAAAACACATTAAAAGCAATAGAAAAACTTGCAAAATTTGGATTTATCACAAAAAATGATGCAAAAATACTGAAAGAAAATTACATCTATTTTAGAAGAATTGAACACATACTTCAAATCTCACACAATATTCAAACCCATACCATTCAAATTGACCCACATTTTCTGAGCGTGCTCGCTAAAGCAATGAAAAATTATGAAAAGAGAAGCGGGGTTCTCTCCTTCCCACCGCCATCTGTCCCTGACTGGAAAATTTTTAAAAATGAGCTTGATGAAAGATTTGAAAATGTTAGAAAAATCTATGAAAAAATTTTTACAATTGAAGCGAAACCAGAACTATTTATCCCAGATGTTATTGATGATGAAGTCGCAAAGGAGAAATTAAAAAAATTTTTTTCAAATCTTAATTTCAGAAACATTGAAAGGGCAATTAGAAACATTGAATTTCTCTCAAAGGGAAAACTCATCACAGGTGAGGAAGTTTTCAGCGCAAGTGAGGAAAACTCATTCGCAAAAATATCTGCTCTCATACTTAACGAAATCTCAAAAACATTGATCCCTGACATAACACTTGACAACTTCAGAAAAATTGCGGAGGGGTTTCGCTATTCAAAATTTTTTTACGAGATGCTCTTAAACGATTCATTCAGAAAAATAATTCTTAACATCTCTCAATTTAGCACGAGATTTTCAAACCTTCTTTCATTAAAGACATATCTTTTTGATATGATTTTATCTGAAAACAATTTAAGCAAGGGGAAAAGCACAGATGATATTTTTGAATTCTTCAAACGCTCTGGTGATTTCAATCTCCATGATTTTAAATTCTTAAATGAGTTGCGGTTGCTTATTCTAAACCTTGACGGTTTCATCAATTTCTTTCGGCTTTCAAAGGAATTAACCTTGCAAGCGGAATTAATTTCAAGAAAAATTTTTTACGAGAATTTTGATGAGGATGAAAGACAAGCGATTGTCATACTTGGGCTCGGAAAATTTGGCTCTGAAGAAATGAATTTTGATTCCGACCTTGATATAATGTTCATAACCGATGAAACAAATCAAGAAAGATACAGAGATTTGACATTAAAATGCGAAAAAATGATTAAAAAATTAACACACACTGAAATTGAAAAATTATATGAGGTTGATGTAAGGCTTCGCCCAGAGGGTAAAAATGCTCCTATCCTTGCCAATCTGAAGTATCTTGAAACATATCTTGAAAGTCGTGCACAGTTTTGGGAAATTCAAGCATTAACAAGAGCCAGATTCATCGCTGGAAATTTTGAAATCGCAAAGAAGGTTTTTGACCTAATTTACGATAGAATTTTAAAGGTTAAATTCACAAAATCCCTCGCAGAAAATATTTTAGAGATAAGAGAGAAAATGGAGAAAAATATAAAATACGGTAAAATGGACATAAAATTAAGCCCAGGGGCTTTGACGGATATTGAATTCATAGCACAAATTCTGCAGATGAGATATCTAAGAAACCTGAATGCCATTGAACGAAACACAGTAAAAGCGCTTGAGAAGCTTTTCAAAGACAATTTAATAAAAGAGGATGAATATAAAACTTTGAGCGAAAATTATGAATTTTATAGGGAGATTGAAAAGTTTATGCGAATTTCACTTTGGACAAGGTTAAACACGCTCCCAGATGAAATTGAAAAACTTGAATATCTATCGCTTTGCCTTGGCTATAAATTTCCAGAAGAGTTCATTAATTCGGTTAAAAGCAGGATGAAAAGGACAAGAGAAATTTTCAGGAATATTGTTGAAAGAATCACTCACCAATGATTTTGATTATAACTCTTTTTCTCCTTTGACCGTCAAATTCAGCATAAAAAACCTGTTGCCAGGGTCCGAAATCAAGTCGTCCATCTGTCACGGGAATTATCACCTCATGATGGATGAGCAAGCTTTTAAGGTGAGCATCTGCGTTTGTTTCACCCGTTCTATGATGCTTATAGTTAGGATTAAATGGCGCAAGTTTTTCAAGCCATTCATTTAGATCTTCAATTAGACCATCTTCATCATCATTGACAAACACTCCAGCTGTCACATGCATAGCGGAAACAAGGCAAAAGCCCTCTTTTATACCGCTTTTCTTCAAAGCCTCATTTACTTTATCAGTGATATTAATTATCTCACGCTTGTTTTTGGTGTTAAAAGTTAGATATTCCGTGTAAGATTTCATCTTGCCGTATTTATTTTGTTTTAAAAAATTAAGATAAGTTTAAAACCAAAGGGCTCAAGCTTAAAATTGACAAACTCTTCAAGTTTAACTTCCTCAGTCTTCTCCTCAAAAACATCATAAAACTTAACTTTTCCATTTTTGACCTTTTTCCTCAAGATTTCATCAACTTGTAATTTTGTTGTTACCCCCCATGTTGAAAAATTTGCCACGACAAGAACTGTTTCGTCTTTATATTTCCTCCAGAAAGCATAAACCTTGTCATCGTTTGATGTTTTTACCTTTATCATTTCACCTCTTCTCAAAGCAAGTGATTTCTTTCTGAAATTAAACAGTTTTTTGTAAAATGAATAAAATTTTCGCCCCCTTTCGGAGTTGTCCCTTGGCATCACTTGTTTTTCAAAAAGCGAAAGATTTGTCGTATCTCCATACTCCTGCCCGTTGTAGATGAGCGGGACGCCAGGGATTGTATTGACAATGAGCGCTGAAACAAGCGCCCCATCTTCACCGAAAAATTTTACAGCTCTTGGCTTATCATGATTCTCGTTAAAACGCAACCTCAACGAACCTCTTGGAAATTTGTATTTTTCACCCTCAAGAACATTGTCAAGGACAGAAGGAAGATGACCCTTTCTTATTATCCTTGCAAGCGCATCGTAAACATTCCAGCTATATGTCAAGTCAAATGCCTCAAGATGTTGTTCTGGTAAGCTTCCCTCGGCAAGCATCATCACTGGTTTAATTTTATCAAGCTCCTTTCTTGCCTCGTTCCAAAAATCAGTAGGCACAAGCTCCGCAACATCACATCTGTAACCATCAATATCAAACTCACGCACCCAATATCTCATAACCTCAATCATATATCGTCTCAACTCCTGAACATCATAATTCAAATCAGCAACATCTACCCAATCGGAATTTGGGGAAATTATCTCACCTTTATCATTTTTAACATACCACTCTGGGTGCTCCCTGATCAGATCGTTATCCCATGCAGTATGGTTTATCACAAGGTCAATTATAACTTTTATCCCGTTTTCATGGGCAGTTCTGACCAAGGACTTAAGATCTTCTTCCGTTCCATATTCGGGGTTAATTTTGAAATAATCCTTCACGGAGTATGGACTTCCCAAAGTTCCTTTTCTCTTAACCTCACCAATTGGATGAATTGGCATTAGCCAGATCACATTTATACCAAGTTCTTTAAGTCGTGGAATTTCCCGCTCTACTTCTTTAAATGTCCCTTTTTCGGAAAAAGCTCTTGGAAAAACTTCGTAAATTACGGCATCTTTGACCCATTCTTCACTTTTTCTTGCTTTCTTATAATAAAACTCACCCTTTAAAAGATCAGAGATTTCTGAATATTCAACTATTGCGACTGGCTTATAAATGCCACCAGGTCCACCGTGATCAATAACCATTACGACAAGTTCGTTTTCCCCTGGTTTTAAAAATTTCGTCACATCAAAATAAAATTCGTCGCTATAGCCACGATGTTCGCCAACGAACTCACCATTTAACCAAACACCACAATCATCATCAACACCCCCGAAGAAAATTGCATATTTTTTTCTTTTGTCAATTTTAGGCATCTCAAAACTTTTATAATACCAGGCAATTCCGTCATGCTTTGAAAAGTTTGAATATCTCTCCCAGAACCCTGGAACTTCTACACTCACCCAATCAGTCCTGTCAAAATTTGCGGAATACCACAGTTGTGAAAGCCCCACATCTTCAGGGTCAACCTTAAAGAGCCACTCACCATTTAATTCAAGCATTTTCCTTGGGCTGGAAGTATATTTTGAAGAATAACAGGAAAAGAAAAAAAGCAGAAAGGACAAAATTAAAAATCGCATAGCTATTTTATAACTATCATTTTTCTTATCTCATATCCACGCTGTGTTTGAAGTTTGTAAAAATAAATTCCACTCGTTATCTCATTTGATTTCACATTCCCGAGATTAAACGAAATCTCATGTCTCCCTGCGCTTTGAAATCCATCAACTAAAATGGCAATTTCACGCCCAACAATATCATAAACAGTTAATTTGACATAAGTATCATTGAAAAGATTGTAAATTATCCTCGTCTCGGAATTAAATGGATTAGGAAAGTTCCCAATGATTTCAAAATCCCTCTTCAACCCCATGCCGATTTTAACTTCATCAGAAAATTCAATACTGCCATTTCTATTGACTCGTTTGACCCTGTAATAATAAACGGCATTGTTTTCAGCAGTCGCATCAACAAATGTATACCTTTTCTGTTCGGATGGGAAAATTTGATAAACAGGTTGAAACAATTCATCTCTTACCTTTCTTTCAACGACAAACCTATCAATGAAAGAAGGATCTTCAACTTCCCAGTTTATAATGATGTTATTATCTTTCAGCTGGGCTGAAATTTTTACTTCTGGCGAACAAATCGGAGCCGATGATGGAACAAATTTAACACCACTTGATTCAACACCGCTTACATTTCCAGAGATATTTACTGTTTCATTTTCAAATTTCAAAAGAAAGATTACCTCGGTATCAGCTTTTACAAAATATCGCGAAAGACGCTCCACAATCCCTGCTCCCCCACCTTTAAGAAGAACAACTTCATCAATCAAAACATTTTCAACCCTCACGCTTGGGCGGTTTATCTCAAATTGTAATAAATTCGGTATCAAAACCTCATCAATCCTTTCACCATCAATATAAAATCTTAAAAAATTGTCCGATTGTCCGATGATAATGTTATGCCATTTCCCATCGCTCACAAACTTCGGCAACACCACTTCATATTTTCCAATTGAATTGTTTATTGAAAAGAATATATTTCCAGATTTCAATCCAACTATCATAAAACTTTTATCAATCCCAGATTTAAATGTGATCATCTTTCCTTTCATCAATGTCGTCTTAATCCAGAACGACAGCGTAAAGCCATTTTTTGCGGTAAATTTTTCATTCATATTAAATTTGATAAATCCTTCTTTCTCAAATTTGGCACATAAGCCAGCTGTTTTCTCAACGGAGCTTTTAACTTTGATGGTAAGCTGCCCTTTCCCTACCCCCACTGTGTCATAGATCAAAGAATCCGAGTAAAGTTTCACAGGTAAAAATTTTATTTTGATTTCACCTATCGTTCTCGCACTCATTACAAGGGCGTAACTTCGCAAAGCGGATGAATGAACAAAGGTATCAGCGAAGATAAAGGTTTTCTGAGCGAAAAATCCATTTGGGAAATGATTCTTTGGAATAAAAAATTGATTTAACTTAACCAGTTCAACATTAAAAATTGAATCCTCAAGCAAGAGGAACTCGTGTAGGCTAACCTCTCCGTCAATTGAAGCAATGATAAAAATTTTATCTTCTGGTTCTGTATAAATATCAAGTTTAACGGCGAATTTTTCACCTTTTACGACTTCATCTGGGTATTGAGCAAGGGAAATTTTTTGAGCGAACACTTGCGAAAATATTGAGGACAGGACAAGAAACAGGATGAAGAATTTTTTAAAAATCAAATTATCACACGGCGAACTTTTATCATCACCCATAGCGGTTGGATAATTTTGTTTTCATCTCATTTTCCTTAAAAATTCAAGGCGATCTTTTAACATTGAAGCGGGCATCAAAAGCTTATCCTTTCCAAAAATTGCGTCTTCCCTGTTTGTAAAAACAAGCTCATATTCTTTGCTCATCACAATCGCTTCTTCAGGACAAACTTCTTCGCACAGTCCGCAATATATGCAACGCAACATATTTATTTCAAATTTCTTTGGATATCTTTCCTTATCAAGTTCAGTTTCATCAGCGACAACCTCAATAGCAAGAGCAGGACAAACTCTTGCACAAAGCCCACAAGCCACACATCTTTCAACTCCAGTTTCATCATCTACAACGAGGACAGGTCTTCCACGAAAAGAAGCTGGTGGTTGCCATTTGACATCTGGATATTCAAATGTGAATTTGGGTTTAAATATCTGACGAAATGTAATGCTCAAACCTTTAAAAATTTCGGGAAGATAAAGCCGTTCAAGAAGGTTCATATTTGATTTACGCTTTATCTCCCTTGTCCTCGGTCTTCCGTTTATCTTTACTTGGTTCATTTTCAAATTGAAAATTTATTTTAAAGAATGATTTTCACAAGCCCAGTTATTAAAACATTTAAAAGCGCAAGTGGCAATAAAACCTGCCATCCAAGACGCATAAGTTGGTCATATCTAAATCTTGGCAATGTCCATCTAACAAGCATGAAAAGGAAAATTATAAATCCTGCTTTTGCGAAAAACACAATCACCTGCAAAATCCCAGCGAGATTTGGGTTCATCCCACTGTAAATATCAAAAAACGGGAAATACCATCCACCAAGGTAAAATGCTGAAACAAGCAAACTTGCAGTTATTATGTTCGTGTATTCGGCAAGATAAAACGCGCCAAACTTCATCCCTGAATATTCTGTATGATAGCCTGCAACAAGTTCAGGTTCCGCTTCAGGGAGATCAAACGGTAATCTGTTGGTTTCGGCAAAAGCCGAAACAAGGAAAATTATAAAACCAACGGGTTGATAAAATATATTCCAAACATTTGCCTGAGAGCGTATTATCTCATCAATTTGAATTGATCCGGAAACAAGAACAACACCCACAAGCGAAAGCCCGAGTGAAAGCTCGTAACTTATCATCTGTGCCGAAGCCCTCAAAGCACCTAAAAGTGAATACTTATTATTTGAGGACCACCCACTTAAAGTTACTCCATAAACACCAAGCGAACTTAAAGCGAGAATATAAAGAAATCCGATATTTACATCAGCTACGACAAGTTTAATCTCTTTTCCATCAATAACAAGTTTCTCACCAAGTGGTAAAACTGCAAAAACACTATATGCGACAAAAAGCGAAATTATAGGTGCGATCGTATGCAAAGCCCTGTCCGCATTCGCAGGAATTATCTCTTCCTTGAAAATAATTTTTATAACATCAGCAATTGGCTGAAACAACCCAAAAGGACCAACCCTGTTGGGACCAAGCCGATCCTGAATAAATGCTGAAACCCTTCTCTCAACATAAGTTAATACAGCGGATGCACTTAAAAAAAGAAGTATGAAAATGGCAGATTTAATGATCACAATTAAAATCGTTTCCATGTGCTTTATCTTTTTAATTTTTGTTTAAGATCAAAATCTAAATGGCGTCAAAAATTAAACTTCAACCTCTGTCGCCTTTCTATTTATCATTGCTCCTGCATCACCGATTGATTCATAGGTTAAACCTCTGAACTCACGAACATTTTGCGCAAGTTCATTGAATACATCTTCAACATTTTTATAGCTAAACTTTGCACCAAGCTCATTCGCAATCTGCATAATTACCCACCATGACGGTTTGACATTCCTTCTCTCACCGCTTGCCCATCTATCAAAACTAGTTCCAAACTTGAACAGCCGAGATAAAGCAAGCTTTGACTTATCAATTTCTCCCGTATTAGGCTTTATTTCACCAAATTTTCTCGGTTTATAAAGCATGTATGGTTCAACATCTTTAGGAAGAACAGCAATGTTGATCTTTTGAACTCGTCCTTCAAAGTTTGTAAATGTTCCCTCTTTCTCCGCAAATGATGCGCTCGCAAAAACAACTGTCGCTTTCTCAACAGTTCTATTCTTATTTGTTGCATGAACAATTAAATCAACACCATCAAGCAAATTATAAATTTCATCGTTAAGGACGATATCATCATCCATTACATAAATAACTTTAAATTTCCTTTCCTTCAAGCCTTCAATTATCTCTTCAAATCCATGTTTATTCCCTGTCCTGACACCAACGAGCTCTGCTCCAGTTGAATTTGGAGTTTTATCAGCTCTTATGAGAAAATCGTCCTCATCCCCATCTTTAACATGTGGTAAAAAGTCAATATAATCCGTCTTAAGGACAGATTTGGCAAACTTTTGAAGGATAAAATTATCTTCATTTGTCGCATACGCTGAGCCAATCACAGCAACCTCATTAGGTTTAACTTTCCTGAGCAAAGAACTTGCTTTTTCTATTGCAATATCCCAATCAACTTCAACAAGTTCACCATTTTGGCGAATCATAGGGGATTTTATTCTGTCCTCAGAATTTACAGGTTTATAAGTGAAGCGCCCATAATCACACATCCAGTATCTATTAACTTCCATGTTAATTCTTGGTGTGATTCTTAAAATTTGATTATTTCTAACCCAAAGATATACATTGCAACCCCTTGAGCAACCCGGGCATATACTTGGGATCGCCGTCATATTCCATGTTCTCTCTTTAAATCTGAAATCCCTTGAGGTAAGCGCACCAACGGGGCATATATCAATTATGTTCATTGAATAAGGATTGTCAACCCGTTTTCCTGGAAAAGTCGTCAGAACTACTCTGTCCCCTCTTTGCGTAAATGTAAGCTGTGGATCTTTTACTATCTCCTCAAAAAATCTTACGCATCTTGAACACATGATACATCTTTCAACATCCAGAACAATGTTTGGACCAAGTGGAACCCTTTTGGGTTTATGAACTTTCTCTTCATCAAATCTGCTATGCCCTGGACCATAGATATATGTGTAATTTTGAAGTTTACATTCCCCAGCTTCGTCACATATTGGGCAATCTAAAGGATGATTGATAAGAATAAACTCAAGAACAGCTTGCCTTGCTTTCTTTACTTTTTCACTTTTGGTATGAATGATCATTCCATCCATAACCCTGGTTGCGCAAGCAATAGCAAGCTTTGGCATCTTCTCAATCTCCACAAGGCACATTCTACAATTTCCAGCTATTGAAAGTGCAGGATGATAACAAAAATGTGGAATATCAATTCCAAGTTCAAGTGCAGCTTGAAGTACAGTTATTCCATCTTTTACTTCAACTGTTATTCCATCTATTGTTATTTTTGCCATTTGAACTCCTGATTTGTTTATCAGTCAAGTTTAATTAAATCTTCAATTGGGGTATATTCAAGCCCAAATGTTTCTGCTACTCCTATATGTGTGACCTTACCCTCAATTATATTAACCCCTCTTCTCAACTCTTTATTGGTTTTTATAGCCATTTCAAAACCTTTATCAGCAAGCTCAACTACATACGGCAATGTTGCATTAGTAAGTGCAATGGTTGATGTTTTTGGAACGGCTCCTGGCATATTTGCAACGCCGTAATGAATAACCCCATATTCAACATACACGGGGTCATCGTGTGTTGTTGGTCTTATGGTTTCAATGCAACCTCCTTGATCAACTGAAACATCAATTATCACTGCACCTTCCTTCATTTGAGCGACCATTTCTTTCGTCACAAGTTTTGGAGCTTTTGCTCCTGGAATCAAAACAGCTCCGATTAAAACATCAGCTCTACGAACTGCTTTTGCTATGTTATACTCATTAGAGGCCATTGTTATAACATTTTTGGGCATTATATCATCAAGATATCTTAGCCTTTGGAGATTGACATCAAGAATTGTAACTCTTGCGCCGAGCCCAGCTGCTATTTTTGCTGCGTTTGTTCCAACTACCCCGCCACCAATAATTGTGACATCAGCCGGCTCAACTCCCGGAACTCCTCCAAGCAAGACACCACGACCACCCATTGACTTCTCAAGATATTTCGCTCCTTCTTGAGGTGCCATCCTCCCGGCGATTTCACTCATCGGTTCAAGTAAAGGTAAAGTTCCGTCATCTTTTTGAACCGTTTCATAAGCAATCGCAATACATCCAGATTTAATGACAGCTTCGGTTAATTCACGACTTGCTGCAAAGTGAAAGTAGGTAAAAACAATTTGATCTTTTCTCAACAAATCATATTCATAACCTATCGGTTCCTTAACTTTAACAATCATATCCGCCTTTGCATAAATTTCCTTTGGGTCATCAACAATTTCAGCACCAGCGTCCCTGTAAAGATCATCACTAAAACCACTACCCAACCCAGCGCCCTTTTCAACCAAAACAGTATGACCATGCGCTTTGAGAATTGAAACACCAGCTGGTAAAAGTGCTACCCTATTTTCCATTCTTTTGATTTCTTTTGGAACGCCAACGATCATAGGTTTTCTCCATATTATTTTTTGCTGGATTTATAATTATCGTTGTAAATCTCTCCTCGTTCAAAATTTCACTTGCAATCTCCTGAACCTCATCAGGTGAAATCTTCTCAATCCTCCGTATGATATCACCAATATCGGAATATACACCATCATAAACAAGCTCTATTTGTGCAAGCCTTTGCATACGGTTTGACATGCTCTCCAAACCAATTAACAAAGAACTTTTAACCTGCGCCTTCGCCCTTTTTAGCTCATCTGGGTCAATTCCATTTTTAACAATCAAATTAAATTCTTTCCATACGAGATCAATTGCTTTTGAAACATTTTTCTTATCACACGCAAAATAAACTCCAAAAATTCCAGAATCCTTAAACATCGTATAAAACGAATAAATTGAATACACAAACCCATACTTTTCCCTTATATTCTGAAACAACCTTGAACTCATCCCATCACCAAGAAGAGTGTTAAGAAGGAACAGGTGATCTCGTTTTGAATCTTTTGCTCCATAAGTTGCGGTTCCTATGCAAACATGAGACTGACTTGCTGGCTTCTCAATCACATAATTAACAGCACTTACCTTCTCAGGCTTCTTTCTCATATGATAAAAACCATTTCTATTCGTCAGATTAAAAAACTTGCTAACATATTCAACAAGTTTATCATGGACAAGATTTCCAGCAGCGGAAATTACAATGTTAGCGGGATTATAAAATGCCCTCAAATGTTCAAAAAGCTTCTCTCTTGTAAATTTACTCACAGTTTCCCGCGTCCCAATTATCGGAAAACCAAGCGGATGAGGATAATAAATATGGTATTCAAGTAGATCACCAATATATTCCTCAAGATCATCCTCAATATCTTTTATCTCTTCAAAGACAACCCCCTTTTCCTTTTCAATTTCTTTTTTGTCAAATACAGGATTTTGAACTATATCTGAAAGTATCTCAACCCCCTCTTTTAAGTGCTCACTTAAGATTCGCACATAGAAGCAGGTGTTTTCCTTTGTCGTGAAAGCATTAAGATAACCACCGATATTCTCAACAAATTCAGCTATTTCCCTTGTATTTCTCTTTTTCGTCCCCTTAAAAACCATATGCTCTATGAAATGGGTTATCCCATTATTTAACTCGTTCTCGTCCCTTGAGCCTACATCAACCCACACACCAATAGAGATACTTTTAACATGTGGGATTGATTCGGAAACAATTTTTATTCCATTTTCAAGAACGGTTTTATTGTAATTTGAAGTCAATCCTTGAACTTTTCTTTTCTCTGCTATCGTTGATTTTTTCATTTCGTGATAAAGTTTGTCAAAAATTTGAATTTTAATTTACTCAAAATATACCAATACCTTTCAAAATAATCAAGAAAAGAGGCATCGTTTAGAATCAGGTGAAATAATTTCTCTCCCAAGTTTTAAACTAAATTCAGATTTAATTGATTTTTTGGCTTTAAATTTTTATATTTATACTTGAAAAAGGCGACGTACCCAAGTGGCTAAGGGGGCGGTCTGCAAAACCGCTATTCCTGGGTTCGAATCCCAGCGTCGCCTCAAAATTTGTTAAATAAAATACAGATGAACGAAAATGGCAAATATATGTGCAATCTGCGGTAAGAGACCTATTACAGGACACAGAATAAGTCATGCTCATAATCTTTCAAAAAGAAGATGGATACCAAACCTTCAAAAAGTCAGAGCTGTAATTGATGGCGAGGTCAGAAGAATAAAGGTATGTACTACCTGCATAAAATTGGGACGAGTTCAAAAACCAGCCTAAATTGAATCCCGACCTTTGGGGTCGGGATTTTTTATTACTATGGTAGCAAAAATAGCAATAATTACACTTTCCATCCTTGGCTTTTACATCTCACTTTATTTCACATTTGTTTATTATCAAATTGTTTCTCCCTCAAAATTTCTTGTCCCTAAAATATGTAAATTAACCGAAAACACCTGTCAAATGATAATTTACAGCGAATATGCTAAACTTCTTGGATTGCCAAATTTCATCTATGGGCTCGCTTACTATTTTGCTATTTTACTTTTTGCTATTTTAGAAAGTAACGGTTATATTAAAACAGCAATTGCAATAGCTTCATGGTTTGTGGTCGCTGTTGGAGTTTATCTGGTTTATATACTTACAAGAGTTCTAAAGGTTAATTGTCTCCTTTGCTTTGTAAGCCATATTTTAAATTTCTTGATTGCTATTTTAATTCTTTTAAAATGAAACTCTCAAACAAAATGAAAAAAGTAGGTTTAATCTATCACGAAGATTATCTCAAACATGATACAGGTGTTGGACATCCTGAAAGAAAAGAACGGCTGGTGGCAATCGTTGAACACTTGAAAAAGTCAAATTTGAGCGAGAAGATTGAATGGATTTCACCAAAATTAAGAAATGATGTGGAAAAGTGGATACTTAAGGTTCATCAACCAAGTCATCTTGAATTTGTAAGGACTTCAATCTTGAAGGGGATCCGATTACTTGATTTTGGAGATACCTATGTCAGCAAAGATTCTTTTGATGTTGCTTTGCTTGCCGTTTCAGGCGTGCTTGAAGGTGTTGATAAAATCTTTAAAGGAGAATTGGATAAGATCTTTTGCGCCGTTAGACCACCAGGACATCATGCAGAGAGCAGAAGAGTAATGGGATTTTGTCTCTTTAATAATGTTGCAGTGGCAGGAAGATATGCACAGGAAACTTACGGGGTTGAGAAAGTAGCAATAATTGATTGGGATGTTCATCATGGCAACGGGACACAGGAAATTTTCTATGAGGACCCAAGCGTCCTTTATATAAGTTTACATCAATATCCATTTTATCCCGGAACTGGCTCTCGTGAAGAAAAGGGAAGCGGAAAAGGATACGGGTTCACTTTAAACTTTCCAATGCCAGCTGGGTCAAACGATGAAGATTATTTGAAAATATTTGGGAATGAGGTCTCTCCTGCCCTTGAAAAGTTTCAACCTGAATTTATAATAATTTCCGCCGGCTTTGACGCCCATCAAGATGACCCCCTCGCTGGGATGAAACTCACCGAGGAAGCATTTAAAATGATGACTAAATTAACAAATGAAATCGCATTAAAATTTTCACATGGTAAAATTTTATCCGTTCTTGAGGGAGGTTATAATCTTGAGGCGCTTGCGAGATCAGTAGAAAATCATTTAATGGCATTCGTTGAAATGTGATTCAAATCACTTCACTAACTTAAAAATTTTGCTTAACTTAAATCGTAAACATAAAACAAATTTACTGGAGCAAAAATGCGAGGTATAATTTTTCTTTCCACTTTAATAACCTTTCTTATTTTTTTATATGGCTGTTTTGAAAAGCCATCAGAACCTGTTCTGCCAACTTGGGACGTTGATTTAACAGTTCCAATTCTTGATAAAACATTTACACTTGGTGATCTTGTTGAAAAAGATACGACACATTTTAAAACAATGAGCAATAATCAAATTTATTACTCCGTAACAAACGAACTTGAAGCAACAACTGTTGGTGACAATTTAAAAATCTCGGATATTTCAACCTCGGCACAAACACAACTTGGAAATTTTGAGATCAAAAACCCAGGGACAATAAGCGCAAATATTAAAGCATATGAAATCTTCCCTACTTTATCTTCAAATTTACCACCAGGGAATTATATTATCCCTTCCAACGCACCGGGTCAAACAATTTCAACAAATTTCAGCGCATTTGATAATTTTCAATCACTAACTTTTGATGGCGGTGTTTTAAAAATTACAGTGACCAACGGGCTTCCAGTAAAACTGATATTTCCAGGGGGGCTTAAAATTTACGCTCAAAGCAATCCCTCAACTCCAATTATCACTTTATTTGAAAATGACACTGTAGACGCAAATTCAACCAAAACAGCTGAGGCAAATTTAGCTGGGAAAACTTTGCCATCAAATCTTGGTTTTACAGCCACAATCTTTTCACCAGGTAGTGGGGGGACGCCTGTTTATCTTGACATAAACCAAATGTTTCTTACCGTTTCTGGCTCGCTTGAAAATTTGAGCATCGCCCAAGCCACCGCACGAATTCCAACCCAAACAGAACCCGTTGTGATTGACACCTCGTTTGTCCTTGAGCCAAATGAACCTCAACCGAATTTGATAGACCAACTCGTATTCAAAAGTGGACAAATGAAAATCAAAATTACGAACAACATTGATCTTGGTTTAAACGGAAGCCTTACACTTTATAATTTTAAAAGAAAGTCGGACAACTCACCATTACAAATCTCGCTTAACATCGGGAGGAAAAATTCGCCCAATAATATCGTTGAACAAAATATAAACCTTGGCGATTATAAACTTATTGGCAATCTCTCAAATAAAATTTCATATCGTGTTGAGGTTCTTACTGAAGATACAAGGGATGAGTTCAGAACGATAACAAAGAATGATGGTCTTTCAGCAGAGATAAGTTTATCAAATCTCGTCATTGAATCAATCTCAGGTAAAGTTAAACCAACAGAAATTAATTTTGAAGAGCAAAAAGTAAATCTTGCTGGACTTAAGGATTATAGAGAGAAATTTAAAGGTAGTTTGAGGCTTGACGATATCCGGATTGAGCTGAATTTAGTAAAAACGGCACAGTTTACATTTGATATGAATTTAAAGGTAAAAGCCAAGAATACAAAAACTGGAAAAGTTGACTCACTTGAAATCCCAATTGACCAGCGAAGATTTTCTGGAACATCACACAGAATAATTCTTGACAAAAATAATAGCAATATAGTAAATTTCATCAACTCATTTACGAGCGGAGATGGAGAACTTCCAGATTCTCTTTTCGTAACTGGTTTTGCTTTTCTTAATCCAAATTATGAAGCTGGTCAAGTTTCATCAAAAGATTCAATCTATGGCTCAATAACAATAAGTTTTCCGGCTAGCTTTGGTATTTCAAATGCTGAACTTAGAGATACAAGCGAAGTTGAAGAACTTTCAGATGAAACGAAAAAAGAACTTGATAAGATGAATTACGGAAAGTTGTTCGTTGAGGTTGAGAATGGGCTTGGAGTTGAATTAAAATTTAGAGCGACAATTTTGGGTTTCGTTATGGATTCGCTTATTGCAATTCCAAAGACCAACAATTTTACAATTCCATCAGCACCCATTGGTAACGATGGTTTTTCGGTGGGAACATCAAAATTCACAAATGTTATAGAACTTGAAAAAGATGAAATTCAAAAGTTGAAAAATATGAAGTTTATTCGCTCACTTATTTTGCTTGCAACAGCTGAAAATGGAAGGGTGGTTAAATTCAGAACAACCGACTCAATCAAAGTCAAAATCTACGGCAGATTAAACTATAAAGTTGAAATTTCAAACAAATAAAAAAGGATAGAAAATGAGGTTTAGAACATTAATTTTATTGCTGGCACTCTTTTTTACAATCGCACATAGCGGGGATGATAAGTCAAACGTTCGTGGTCTTGGAATGGCTGGAGCAACAACTGCAACAAGCAGAACAATTGATGCAATTGGGATAAACCCAGCTTTGCTCGCTTATATGGGAATTGCAAAGGGATCAGAGATCAAAGGTAGAATTATTGATGCAGAAACAAAACAGCCAGTTCCAGGGGCACAAATCACCATTAAAAAGCTAAACTTAACATCAAGGGCAAATTTTAGTGGTGAATTTTCAATTAAAAATGTCCCTCCGGGAAATTATGTGGTTATCGTGACCCAAAAAGGATATGAAACACTTGTGATAAATAAATTTAGAGTTAATGCAAACTCTGTAATCAGCGGGACAATTAAAATTTCAAGAAAAGAAACGAAAGAAGAAAAAACAATTGATTTTAGTGAGATCGGTTTTGATATCAAAGAACAAAAACCGATAATCTATAACGACAACAGTGGATTTACCTTGAGCTTAATTCCACAAATTGGAGTTGGCGTTGGGATGAACTTTTTGAGTTATAATCTTTATCTTGACTATTTTACTGGGGTTGACAGCGCTGGGGAAAAAGTGCCAAAACATTTGACAGACGCTGACAAGAGGAAAATACTTGACTCTTTTAGAGAAAATCCAGGCACTTTGATGTCGCAAGTTGATGTTAAGATATTAAGCATTGCATTTAGCATCAAAAGGATCGGGGTAGCTCTTGGAATGAGAGAAAGAATTATATCAAAATTTGGTATACCGAGAGAATTTATGGAGTTTGCACTATATGGAAATCCCCCGGGTTCGGTCTACTCATATAACCTTGGAATCAACGGGACATGGATGAGAGAATTTTCAGCTTCATTTGGAACAAAACTTCCCGTTGATCTAATTGCTGTTAAAAATATAAATGTTGGGATCGGCGTAAAATATATTCAAGGTTTTGGTTATGTTGGAACGGATAAACT
>NZ_CZVH01000021.1:0-83875 GCF_001458555.1 Candidatus Kryptobacter tengchongensis
AGGAGTCGCCATAGAGAAAGAATTACGCATTAACGATCAGATTAGAGTTCCACGGGTTAGAGTGATTGATGAGAACGGTCAGTCACTTGGCATAATGAATACCCGTGATGCCCTGAGGTTGGCTGAAGAACGAGGTTATGACCTTGTTGAGGTTGCTCCGAATGCTAATCCACCAGTTTGCAGGTTGATGGACTATGGTAAGTATAAGTATGAGAAGCAGAAAGAAGAAAAGTTGCACAAGAAGCAGAAAGCAACGACAGTTTTGAAAGAGTTAAGATTTCATCCCAATACAGGTGAGCATGATTTTCAGTTCAAAGCGCGTCATGCGAGAGATTTTATACTTGATGGTCATAAAGTTAAAGCGCAGGTTATTTTCAAGGGTAGAGAGATCTTGCATACCGAGTTTGGTGAAAAAATTTTGAGGAAGTTGATTGAATTTTTATCTGATGTTGCAAAAGTTGAGCAGGATATACGACTTGAAGGAAATTCAATGAGTGTTTTATTTGCACCCGATAGGAAGAAAATTCAGATGTTGAAAGAACAGGAAGAAAAAAATAAACAATTTGGAGGAGAGTCATCAGATGCCAAAAGTGAAGAGCAATCGCGCAGCGATGAAGCGATTTAAAGTTACCGCAACTGGCAAGATAAAAAGGCAAAAGGCAGGAAGAAGCCATCTTGCCACAGGAAAATCAAGGAAAAGGAAAAGGCAACTTCGTAAGCCAACACTTGTTCATCCATATGAGGAAAAAAGGATCAAGCAACTAATTCTTGCGTGATTTTAAAAACTAAATCAATGAATCGGGAAAGATGAGAGCAACGAATAAGCCAGCATCAAGGAGGCGGAGGAAGAAGATACTTGAGAGAGCGAAAGGGTTCTGGGGGATGCGAGGCAACACCCTCAGACAGGCAAAAGACCATGTTGCGAAAGCACTTCAATATTCATATCGCGACAGAAGAACCAAAAAACGTGAATTTAGACGTCTTTGGATAGCAAGGATAAACGCAGCAGCAAGATTAAATGGAACAACTTATTCAAAACTCATTTCAGCTCTGAAAAAGAAGCAAATTGAGATCAATCGTAAGATGCTTGCCGATCTTGCGGTGAATAATCCCGACGCTTTCTCTGAGGTTGTAAAATTTGCCTTTAGTTAAAATTTTTCTCCCATCGTTCGGGTTTGTTTTTTAGCTTAGCCCGATGATGGGAGTTTTTTATTTATTTGAAAAGTTTGAACACAAAGTTTCATTGAAAAAATGATTAATCATATTGAGGAAGTTAAAGCAAAGTTCCTTGAAGAGATTGACGCTATAGAGGACGAAAAACAGCTTGAGGAATTTAGAGTTAAATATCTTGGGCGAAGGGGAATAATTCAAACATTGTTTGATAAACTTAAAGAGATACCCCGTGATGAGAAACCAGTTGTTGGAAAACTTTTGAACGAATTTAAAGAACTTGCTCAAGCAAAATTTAACGAGAAAAAACAGAAGATTGAGGGAAATAAAAAGAAAGTTAAAGAATTAGTTGACCTAACAATTCCAGGGCGATACAAATATACTGGGGGAATGCACCCGCTTACGCAGACGCTTGAAGAGATAAAGAAGATTTTCATCTCAATGGGGTTTGATGTCGCCTCGGGTCCAGAAATTGAAGATGATTATCATAACTTTGAAGCGCTTAACATTCCGCCGGAACATCCCGCAAGAGATATGCAAGATACATTTTTCATCAAGGAAAATATAATTTTGCGAACCCATACATCGCCTGTGCAAATAAGGGTTATGGAATCAAAACAACCACCTGTTAGAATAATTGCTCCAGGAAGAGTTTATAGAAATGAAGCGATAAGTGCCAGGAGTTATTGTTTGTTCCATCAAGTTGAGGGATTGTATGTTGATGAAAATGTTTCCTTTGCAGAGTTAAAAGGAACTTTGCTCTCATTTGCAAAGCAAATGTTTGGAAGCAGTGTTAAGTTAAGGTTTAGACCAAGTTTTTTCCCGTTCACTGAGCCAAGCGCTGAAGTAGATGTTAGTTGTTTTATTTGTGGGGGTAAAGGTTGTAGAGTCTGCAAATACGGGGGATGGCTTGAAATTCTTGGCTGTGGGATGGTTGACCCCAATGTTTTTAAGTTTGTTGGTTATGATTCTGAAAAATACACTGGTTATGCTTTCGGTATGGGAGTTGAAAGGATAGCAATGCTTAAGTATGGAATTGATGACATAAGGTTATTTTATGAGAATGATTTTAGATTTCTTGAGCAATTTTAAATTTGAAAAACAAAATTGAACTTAAGAAAGTGAAGGTTTCGCACAAATGGCTGAAAAATTACATTGAACTTGAAGCAGAACCTGAAGAGGTAAAAGAAAAACTTACAATGCTTGGACTTGAAGTTGAAAGCGTTGAGTATCTTGGGGAAAAATTTAAAAATTTTTATGTTGGGGAGGTTCTGGAAGTAAATAAGCATCCAAATGCTGATAGATTAACGGTTTGTAAAGTCAGCATCGGGAAAGATACACTTCAAATAATCTGCGGAGCCCCAAATGTATCATCGGGTCAGAAAGTTCCAGTTGCTCTTGTTGGTGCGATTATACCAAGAAATCAGCATGACCCCGAAGGAAAGCCGTTCGTTTTAACAAGAGCAAGGATTCGTGGAGTTGAATCATTTGGAATGATTTGTTCCGAATATGAACTTGGACTTGGGGATGATAAAGAAGGTATTCTGGTCCTTGAACCAAATGCAAAAGTTGGACAACCACTTGCTGAGTATTTCGGGCTTGATGATTTTGTTTATGATATCAGTATAACTCCGAATCGCCCCGATTGTTTAAGTCATATTGGGATTGCCCGTGAGCTTGCGGTTGCTTTTGGCTTAAAACTCAAAAAACCAGAGATTAAGGTTGTTGAATCAGATAAAAAAGTTACAGATTACGCTTCCGTTGAGATCATTGATCCACTGAATTGTCCAAGATATACAGCCAGAGTTGTTTTAAATGTCAAGGTTGAACCATCTCCAAAATGGCTTCAAAATTATCTTCAATCTGTTGGTTTGCGACCGATAAATAACATTGTTGATATAACAAACTTTGTCCTTTATGAAATTGGGCATCCGCTTCATGCGTTTGATTATGATAAACTCGCTGGGCATAAAATTATTGTGAAGTGTGCTGAAGATGGTGAAGTTTTTATAACTCTTGATGGCAAGGCAAGGACATTGAGAAAAGATACTTTGATGATATGTGATGCCCAAAAACCTGTGGCAATTGCAGGTGTGATGGGTGGAGCAAATAGCCAAATCACGGAGGAAACAAGAAATGTTTTAATTGAAAGCGCTTATTTCAATCCTATAAGTATAAGAAGAACATCAAAATATCTTGGATTATCAACAGACGCATCTTATAGGTTTGAAAGAGGCGCTGACCCCGAGGCTGTGATCTGGGCTTTAAATCGCGCAGCTCAACTTATGGCTGAAATCGCAGGTGGTGAAGTTCTGCGAGGGATAATTGATGTTTACCCAGTTAAAATTGAACCAAAAGTTGTTAGTTTAAGATTTTCAAGATTGAATTCTATAATCGGGCTTGAAATACCTCGCGATGAAGTCATTAAAATCCTTGAGGGGCTTGAATTTGAGGTTTTGAATCTTGATGAGAAAGGTTTAACAGTTAAAGTTCCAACATTTAGACCTGATGTTGAGCGGGAGATTGATCTTATTGAAGAGGTTGCAAGGGTTTATGGTTATGACAAAATTCCTGATAAAATGCAATCCATCGTTCATTTCTCAGCTGAAAAGATAAAAATTGATTTCCATAATCTTGTTCGTGGAAGGTTGATTGGCGCTGGATTTAAAGAAGTTGTAACAAACAGTATGCTTGATCAGGATAAGGCTGGACTTTTTGGTGAAAATTTTGTAAAAGTTTTAAATCCGTTGAGCAAGGAAATGTCAGCTTTGAGAACGAGTTTAATCCCAAGTGCGCTTGAGGTGGTTAAACATAACTTTGGATATGGTATAAGAAATTTGAAATTTTTTGAAATAGGGAAGGTTTTCAGGATCGCTTTTGATGAGGATGAAAAACAAAAATATGTTGACAATTATGTTGAGGAAGAAAGGCTTTTGATTCTGATGACTGGCGTGGCTGAGCCAGTTTCATATGATTTGAGAGAAAGAGGTTTTGATATTTATGACCTAAAGGGTGAGGTGGAAAAGTTGTTCAGAGGTCTTTTTCTTGAAAATTATCAGTTTATTTATTATTCTAATAATAGTGAGCTTGCGGAGTTTGAGATAGGCATTGAGATAGCTGGAAAATATGCAGGAAAATTGTTTAAGGCAAGCGATGATCTCTTGAAAAAGTTTGATATTGAGGCGGATATATACATTGCTGAAATTGATTTTGAATTGATTTGCAAACATTCAAAAATTGAAGAGAGGCGATATGTAGAATTGCCGAGATTTCCAAGTGTTTATAGAGATCTTGCTTTTGTTGTTGATGAAGGAGTTCCGGTTGGAGAGATTGAGAAAGCGATAAGGGAAAAAGCTGGTGAGATTTTGAAATCAATTCGTTTATTTGATATTTATAGAGGTGAAAGAATTGGAGAAGGTAAAAAGAGCGTTGCTTTTTCGCTTGAAATTCTTTCAAAAGAGAAAACATTGACGGATGAAGAAGTTAATGAGCTGATTAAGAAGGTTGTAAATTATGTTGAACAAAAACTTGGTGCTAAACTTAGAGCATATTGAGATTGAAAGAGATGGAAAATAAAAACGGCGTTTCAAGCTTTATTAAGATTTTTGAAGAGCTTCAGGGAAAATTTGATAAGGTTTTTGAATATGTACAGAATTTGAGAAATGAGAATGAAAGCTTGAAGCAGAAAATATCTTTACTTGAAGCGGAGATTGATGCATTAAGGCGGGAGAACGAGGAGATGAGGAAAAATGGTATTGTTTTGTTCTCTCCTGATGAGAGAGAGGAGTTCAAAAGGAAAGTTTCAGCTTTGCTTGAGAGGTTAAATCGTTATCTTTGAAAAATTTTTGACGCTGGTTTTCCCGTGAGAACAGAAAATAAACTTTTATGGAGAATAATTTGGATTTATCACAATCAAAAGTCGTAAAGGTAAAAATTTTTAACACTGAATATACCTTAAAAGTTGAAGATGAGGATCTTGCTTATAAAGTTGCGGAGTATGTTGATAAGGTGATGAATGAGTTGCATAACAAGTTTCCTGATCAGTCTATTTTGACGATTGCAATTTTGACTGCGTTGAACATTGCTGAGGAATTATTTCGTGAGCGGGCAAACAGAGGATATGTGGAAAGTGAGATAGAGGATTTGTTGCGTGGTTTGTCGTCAAGGGTAGATATGATATTAAGTATATGACCGCGCTGTCAGCTCAGTTTGAGCTTGGGGGAGAACCAGCGTCAAAGACCCATTGGTAGCCTGGCTCTTGGATGCGGATTACAGGCCACGATCCCACCTATTTAAAGGTGGGATTCCGCTGTCCTGGTTTAGCCAGGACATCAAAAGCGGACGGTGGAAGTAAGAAGTATCCAGGCGGGCACCGGTTCTCACCGTTAAGCTTGCTGGGCTGGCAAGCGCGGTTTATTTTTTAAAGTTATTTGAAAAGAAAATCTTGGAGGGAGGACATGGTTGTATACATAGTTATTTCAGCTGCTGTTTTGTTTGCGTTTTTCATAGGGTGGTTTTTTCATTCAAAAGTTGAGGAAAAGAAAATTGGAACCGCTGAAGCTCGGGCTCAAAAGATAATTGAAGATGCAGAGCGCGAAGCAAATAACATCAAGAAAGAAAAACTTCTTGAAGTAAGAGATGAATGGTTTAGGAAAAAGCAAGAATTTGAAGCAGAAGTAAATCAAATAAAGCAAAAGCTTCAATCTTATGAAAAACAACTTCTTTCAAAGGAAGAGAAGCTAAACGAGCGAGCTGAGGAATTAAACCGAAGGGAGCAGGAATTAAATAAAATCCAACAAAAACTTGAGGAACAGAAAAAACTTTTAGAAATTAAACAGATGGAAATTGAGCAGATCATTGAGGAACAAAAAATTCAACTTGAAAAGATAGCAGGTTTAACCCGTGATGAGGCTAAAAAGATACTTATTGATAGTATGGTTTCAGAAGCAAAAGCTGAAGCAGCTAAGATGATTCGCGAGATTCGTGAACAAGCCAAGGAAGAGGCTAAAAAAGAGGCACAAAAAATTATAGTCCAAGCAATTCAAAGAACAGCAGCTGACCATTCGGTTGAAACAACTGTCACGGTTTTACACATTCCAAATGATGAATTAAAAGGGAGGATAATAGGAAGAGAGGGAAGAAACATTCGTGCTTTTGAGCAACTTACAGGATGTGATATAATTGTTGATGATACCCCAGAAGCCGTGATAATTTCTGGTTTTGATCCATTCAGAAGAGAGGTTGCGAAGATTGCGCTTGAAAGATTACTTGCCGATGGTAGAATTCATCCAGCAAGAATTGAGGAGGTAGTTGAAAAAGTTAGGCAGGAACTTGAAGAGGAGATCTTCAAGGTTGGTGAAAATACATTGCTTGAACTTGGAATTCACAATGTTCATCGCGAGATAATTCGGCTTGTTGGGAAGATGAAATACCGTTCAAGTTATGGTCAAAATGTTTTACAACATAGTATAGAAGTTGCTTATCTTGCAGCTATAATGGCGTCAGAGCTTGGTCTTGATGCACATCTGGCAAAGCGAGCAGGTTTGTTCCATGATATAGGTAAAGTTGTTGATAAACAAGAAGGACCACATGCTTTGATAGGTTATGAAATTTTAAGCAGATATGGAGAGCATCCTATTGTCGTTAACGCCGTTGGATCACATCATGAAGATATCCCGATGGAAACACCTATCGCAGCAATTGTTCAAGCAGCCGATGCGATAAGTGGAGCAAGACCTGGAGCAAGAAGAGAATCAGTTGAAGGTTATGTGAGGAGGTTGCAAAAACTTGAGGAAATTGCAAAGTCATTTGAAGGTGTTGCAAAAACATACGCAATTCAAGCTGGTCGCGAAGTGAGAGTTATAGTTGAACCTGACAAAATAGATGATAATCTCGCAGATCAACTTTCAAGAGACATCGCTGCAAAAATTCAAGAGGAGATGGAGTATCCAGGTCAAATAAAGGTTACGGTTATAAGAGAGGTTCGCGCAGTCGCTTATGCGAAATAAGTGCTTTGATTTTATAAAGGTGGGGGGTAATTACCCCCACTTTTTTATTTCTTGAAGAATTTTTAACTTTTAAAAAAAAAGAACAAAATTGCAATTCAAACACGGTATACTGACTATAGGAGTTACGGGAGGAATTGGTTCAGGAAAAACAACTGTATGTAGGTTTTTTGAGGAACTTGGAGCAAAAGTTATCTATGCAGATGATCTCGCTAAAAGAATTATGGAAGAGGATGAAAATCTAAAGAAAAAAATTAAAAAAATCTTTGGTGAAGAGGCTTACATCGGGGGAAAACTTAACAGGAAATTTATAGCTGATATCATTTTCTCTGATGAAACAAAAAAAAGTAAACTTGAATCGCTTGTCCATCCCGCTGTCATAAGGGAAATCATATCGGAGTTTAAAAAAATTGCAAGGGAAAAAAGTTATGATTTTGTGATAGTTGAAGCTGCACTTATATTTGAATCTGGATTTGATAGCGAGCTTGATTATATCATTGTCGTTGATGCCGATGAAGAAGTGAAAATTAAAAGAATAATGGAGCGTGATAATTGTTCAAGGGAGGAAGTTCTAAATAGAATGAAAATGCAGATGAACCCTGCCAAAAAAAGGGAACTTGCGGATATATTCATACAAAATGATGGGGATATTGAGACATTGAGAAATAGAGTTAAGTTTCTCTATTCACTTTTTCAAAAAATTTCAAAATTAACTGGGGATAGTTGATGTCAGTTTTTGAACTTGAAAAAGGTTTATTCTTTCAAACTTACAGACGGCTTGGAGTTCATATCAAGCGTGGTGAAGGGGTTTATCTTATTGATTCAGAAGGGAGAAAATATCTTGACATGATTGCTGGTATTGGGGTGAACGCCTTGGGATATGGGAATGAAAAAGTTAAAAAGGCGATGGTTGACCAGATTGAAAAATATATACATCTCTCAAATCTTTTTGTTCAGGAACCACAGATTGAACTTGCAAATTTACTTGTTCAACTTTCGGGCTATAAAAAAGTTTTCTTCACAAACAGCGGTGCCGAGGCGATTGAAACCGCGATTAAACTTACGAGAAAATGGGGAAGGAAATTTGGGAAGGTTGAAATAATTGCTTTTTCAAATTCATTTCATGGCAGGACCATGGGAGCTCTTTCACTAATGGACAAAGTAAAGTATCGGGATGGATACGAACCTTTTTTGCCTGAAATTTTAATTGCAAGATATAATGATGTTGAAGATATAGAGAAAAAAGTGAGTCATAAAACAGCGGGTGTTTTTCTTGAGTTTATTCAAGGCGAAGGTGGAATTGTTCCTGCAGATGAAAAATTTGTTAAAAAAATTTTTGAACTTCGTGATGGGTTTAACTTTCTTGTAGTTGCGGATGAAATTCAAAGTGGCTTGTGGCGCACTGGAAAATTTTTCGCTTTTGAACATTATAATGTAAAGCCAGACATAATCGCACTCGCGAAGCCACTTGGTGGAGGGTTACCGCTTGGGGCTGTGCTCGGGAATGAAAAAGTTGTTGATGTATTTACAACTGGTGCACATGGCTCAACATTTGGGGGAAACCCTGTAGCGTGTTCCGCAGGTTATGCAGTTATAAAAGAGATTCAAAATGGAATTGTTGATAATGTTAAGTATATCGGAAATTATTTGCAGGAAAAACTTTTGATGCTTAAGGAAAAATATCGTGGGCTTGTAAAAGATATTCGTGGAATCGGGTTGATGGTTGGAGTTGAACTTAGCATTGAATGTTTTGATGTGGTTAATCGTTTGATTGCTAAAGGTATTATCGTAAATTGCACAAGTAATAATGTTATCAGGTTATTGCCACCCCTTATAATAGAGAAGGAGCATGTAGATTTATTTATTGAAAAATTTGATGAAGTTTTAAACGAGATTAAACAATAAAGTTTCAGGAGGTTAAAATGAAGACAAAAAGGTTGAAAATTTGGAACGAACAAGATTATCTTAACTGGGTTAAACAGGAAACACCTCTAAAGGAAAAATACTTTGCGATGTATTCAACTGTATGGGATGCGGTTGTAACAAATCCAAATCTTATGAACATTCCCTTTGATGATCATATGGTTCATCGTGGCGATGGTGTTTTTGATAATTCGCTCGTTATTAATGGAAAGGTTTATCTTCTTGATGAGCACCTTGATAGGATCATTCGCTCTGCGACAGCAATAAGTATAAAAATTCCGTTAACGAAGCAGGAAATGAAAGAGATAATCCTTGAAACAATTGCTATAACTGGAAAAAGAGATTGTATGGCAAGATTTTGGATTTCAAGGGGAACTGGGGGGTTCAGCGTTTATCCTGATGAGTCACCGCGGGGACATTTTTATCTTATTATAACCTCACTCCCAAATTATCCGTCAAGGTATTATGAAGAAGGTTTAAATGTTGTAACAAGTCCTTTTCCATTAAGGCAACCTTTTACTCCCCAGGTTAAAAGTTGCAACTATCTTGCAAATGCTATGATGGAACTTTTTGCGCATAATGTTGGGGCAGATACCGCAATTGGGATTGATTCGGAAGGTTATCTCACCGAGGGTTCAAATAAAAATGTTGCAATCGTAACTTGGGACAAGGTTTTTAAATACCCACGGCTTGAAAAAGTTTTACACGGGACAATGCTTAAAAGAGCTATTTACTTTGCGAATTTGCTTAAGGAAGAAGGCATTTTAAAAGATGTGGTTTCAACAGATATCCCAATAAGTGAGGCATATAATAGCAGTGAGATGATGTTTTTCAGCACGACCCTTGTTGTTGCACCAATTGTAAAATATGACGGAATCACTATTGGTGATGGAAAGCCAGGGAAAATTTATAAAAGATTAAGGGCGATGTTTAAAAAAGATATGACTGAAAACAACGAAGTTTTAACCCCTGTTGATTATGATTAAAAAGTGAGCCCGGGAGGGATCGAACCTCCGACCTCCTGCTTAAAAGGCAGATGCTCTACCACTGAGCTACGGGCCCAAAGCAATACAAATATACAAAATTTTCAATTCTTAAGCAAATTTTAGGCTCTAACATTTAGCGTATCTCCAAAGGGGGTTATTTTTAGTCTTTAAACTAACCTTTCACCTTTGGGTGATGACTTGACAATTGGAAACTTTTTGTTTATTTTTATATAGACATTTGTCTATATGTCTATAATTCAAAACAAAGGAACAAAACGCATGGCAAAGGTAAAAATTTCAAAAGTTGCAAAAGCACTTGCAGATGAAACAAGATGTAAAATTTTTGAATTGATCGCAAGATCAAAAGAAATAAGCTGTAAGGAAATAACCGAAAAAATGGGATTGAGACAGCCGACGATATCACATCATTTGAAAGCTTTACAGGAAGGCGGACTCGTAAATGTTAGAAGAGAAGGACAGTATCACTATTTCAGTTTGAACAAGCAAGTTTTAGAGGAATTTTCAAACTATCTCTCAAAATTTTTAAACTAAAAAATTATGCTCACGAAAATAAATAAATATCGTCGTATTCAAAGAATTATCCCTGGTATAGAAGTAATTGATGGAGCTGGCGTAAGATTGAGAAGATACATTGGCTCACCTTACCTAAATTATCTTGACCCATTTCTTCTTCTTGACGAGTTCAAAAGTGATGACCCTGAAGATTACATCGCAGGATTCCCTCCACACCCACATCGTGCATTTCAGACTTTGACTTATATGGTGTGGGGAAGTTTTGAGCATAAAGATAGCACGGGAAGCACTGGAAGATTAAATTCAGGTGAATTGCAATGGATGAACGCTGGAAGTGGAGTGATGCACTCAGAGATACCACTTATGAAAGAGGGTTTGTTATGGGGATATCAACTTTGGCTTAATTCACCCGCAAGGGAGAAAATGAGCGACCCGTTTTACCACAATTTTAAAGCGATTGAGTTAAATGAGAACGATGTAAAAATAAATCTCCTATCGGGGATATTTAATGGAACCGAGCAGAGAAACTGGGCTTATTATCATTTTTTGTATCTTGATATTAGATTGGTGGAAGGAATTGATTTTGAATATGAAATTCCGGGTGATGTTAATTCATTTTGTCTTGTCTCAGAGGGACAAATAAAATTCCCTGATGGAGCGAAGGTAAATCAACATCATCTTGCGGTTTTAGACGATGGCAATTTAATTAAATTTACTGCGCTTAAGAATTCAGTTGTCTTGCTTGGATGTGCAAAGCCTTTAAATGAGCCCGTCGCTCGCTGGGGACCATTTGTTATGAACACAGCAGAGGAAATTTATCAGGCAATAGAAGATTACCAAAAAGGTCATCTTGTTAAGAAAAGAGCAGTTGATATTTAAAATCATCTTAAAAACAAAAAACGGTGCAAACATGCTTACAAAACTTTCAAATAAGGTTATAAGCGATATAGATTTGTTAGTTATAAGGATAATACTTGGGGTTATCTTTATAGCCCATGGTTATCCGAAGATATTTGTTTTTGGGATCCCTGGGTTTGCTAAATTTTTAGGCGGGCTTGGTGTTCCGCTTCCGGGGCTTTTTGCTGTGATTGTATCTTTGGTTGAATTTGTTGGCGGAATTGTACTCATACTTGGAATTTTCTCAAGATGGGTTGGGTTATTACTTGCGATTAATATGATTGTTGCAACATTGCTTGTTAAGGTTAAGGTTGGACTTATAGATCCGATGGATAAGCCAGGGGTTGGAGCTGAACTTGACCTTGCACTTTTTGCATGTGCCTTAGCAATTCTTGTCTTTGGTCCAGGTTCAATTTCTGTTGAGTTGGGAATCTTTAAAAAAGAAATTTCATAAAAAAGGAGGAAATAAACATGGAAGCGATCTGGGTAATTGGGAGAATTTTATTTTCAGCGCTTTTTATAATGTCTGGCTTTGGGCACTTTAGAAACTATAAAGATATGGTTCAATATGCTCAGATGATGAAAGCACCATCTCCGAATGTAACCGTTCCGTTGACTGGTTTGATGATAATACTTGGAGGGATAAGTGTTTTATTTAACTTTTACTTAACAATCGGTGCGATTTTACTCTTTTTATTTCTTGTTCCAACTGCTTTTATAATGCACAAGTTTTGGGCAGTTCAAGACCCCGGACTTGCTGCGAATCAGATGGCTCATTTCATGAAAAACCTTGCACTTGCTGGGGCTTCATTAATTTTAATTTATCTTGATAGTTTAAGGTGAACTGTAGGGCCCCGACACATGTCGGGGCATTTTTTAAATTAATTCAAAAATTCCCGCAGCACCCATACCACCGCCGATGCACATTGTGACCATTCCATACTTTACATTTCTTCTTTTCATTTCGTTTAAAATCGTCACGGTCAGTTTTGCTCCTGTACAGCCAAGTGGATGTCCAAGCGCAATTGCTCCACCGTTGACATTTATAATTTCTTCGTTTAATCCAGCAAGCTTTATAACAGCAAGAGATTGAGCAGCAAATGCTTCATTAAGCTCAATTAGTCCGATATCGTCAAGTTTAAGTCCCGCAAGTTTTAGTGCCTTTGGGATTGCTTCAACTGGACCAATTCCCATTATTTCCGGTGGGACACCGGCGACGGCGTAAGAGACGAATCGCGCTATTGGTTTTAGTCCAAGTTCATTTGCTTTTTTATCAGACATGACCACAACAACAGCGGCGCCATCGCTCATTTGGGATGAGTTCCCAGCGGTGACTGTTCCTCCTTCCTTAAACGCTGGCTTCAATTGAGCAAGCTTTTCAAGTGATGTATCAGCACGAGGTCCTTCATCGGTGTCAAAAATTTTTTCTTCAACAATTTTTTCCCCTTTCCCATTAATATATTTGTTGACGACTTTAAGGGGGACGATTTCATCTTTAAATTTCCCTTCTTGAATTGCTTTTAATGCTTTTTGATGGCTTTTCAAAGCGAATTCATCTTGCATTTCTCTCGTGATGTGATATTTTTCCGCGACTCTTTCAGCTGTTAAACCCATGCTGATATAAACCTCTGGATAATTTTCAGCAAGATATGGGTTTGCTGAAAATTTGTTCCCGGTCATTGGAACCATGCTCATTGATTCAACCCCGCCTGCGATTATGATATCAGCATATCCAAGTTTGATTCTTTCGGCTGCGAAAGCAATTGATTGTAAACCAGACGAGCAAAATCTGTTGATTGTAATTGCTGGGACGCTTACCGGAAGTCCGGCTCTTAAGCTTGCAATTCTTGCTACATTTAGTCCCTGTTCACCCTCGGGAAATGCGCAACCAATTATAACATCATCAATTTCTTCAGGATTAAGGTTTGGGGTTCTTTTAACGGCTTCAGAGATTACGATTGCAAGCATTTCATCAGGGCGGAAATCTTTAAGTGCTCCCCTTTTTGCCCTTCCAACTGCAGTTCTTACTCCTGTTACTATTACTGCGTCTTGCATTTTAACACCTTTTTATGTTTTTGAAATTAATTTCTTAACGGTTTTCCATATTTTAGTATATGCTGCATTCGTTCTTGTGTTTTCTTTTCACCGCATAGGCTTAAGAATGCTTCACGCTCAAGGTCGAGGATATGCTGTTCGCTTACAATTTGTGGTGATGTGAAATCACCACCTGACATTATATAAGCAAGCTTCTTACCAATGTGAGCTTCATACTCGGTTATGTAATTAGCTTCCCGCATAAGATAAATCCCGACGAGGAAATTTGCATAAAGTTGTTTTCCAAGCGCAACGATTTCAGCTGGGAGCGGTGGTTTATAGCCTTCCTCAACCATAGCAAGCGCTATTTTTTTAGCATCATAAATTAGATAGTCTTTGTTCATTGAAATTGTGTCAAATTCTCGCAAATATCCAAGTTTTTTAGCTTCAAGTGCACTTGTTGAAACTTTTGCGAATGCGATCGTTTCAAATGCTTCTCTTATAAATGGGGTGAGGTCAACATTATCTTGTTTCGGTGCCCTTTGAATTGCTCTTAAAAGCATTTCTTTTGTCCCACCACCAGCTGGGATTACACCAGCCCCAATTTCAACTAAACCAATGTAACTTTCGGCATAGGCGCGAACTTTTGGAGCATGGAGAACAATCTCACATCCACCCCCAAGCGTCATCCCATGTGGGGCAACAACAACTGGCTTGGGAGAATATTTAATTCGCATGTTCATTCTTTGGAACATCCTTACAGCCCTGTCAATTTCTTCCCATTCACCTTCTTGTGCTAACATGAGTATCATCATAAGATTTGCACCTGCTGAAAAATGTTGACCTTGATTTCCAATTACGAGCGCTTCATAATTTTTTTCAAGCTCATCAAGAGCATAATTTGCCATTACGAGAATATCCTCACCAATTGCGTTCATCTTCGTATGAAATTCAAGACATAAAATTCCCTCGCCAAGATGAATCAAACTTGCACCCGCATTTTGCTTTATAACTCTTGATTTATCCTCTTTAAATAAAGCAAGGTTGATTATCTCAGGTTTAGCTTTCATTTCAATATAATCCTTAACTCCGACGACATCATAAAAGTAAATTTTCCCATTCCTTTTCTCATAGAAGCTTTTCTTTCCAGATTTTATCATATCTTTAACCCAATCAGCAACTTTAAATCCATATGATTCAATTTTCTCAATTGAGCTTTCAACCCCAATTAAATCCCACATTTCAAATGGACCTATTTCCCAATTGAAACCCCACTTCATTGCATTATCAATATCAACTATTGTATCGCTGATTTCGGGAATTCTATTTGAGGTATAAGCGAGAACGGCGCTGGTTGTTTTCCAGAAAAATTCACCTGCTTTATCTTTTGCGTTCATCAAAATTTGAATTTTATCTTTCAATCCTTCAGTTGCTTTTGCCATTTCAAGAGACCCTAATTTCACTTTCTGTCTTTCTCTATAGCTCAAGGTTGAGAGATCAAGAACAAGTATTTCACTTTCTCCATTCTTTTTAACACGTTTATAGAACCCCTGCCCAGTTTTTTCTCCAAGCCATTTATTTTCAAGCATCTTTTGAATCACATCAGGAACTTTGAAATAATCCCTCATCTCATCATTTGGGACAGCGTTGTAAAGATTATTTGCAACATGAACAAGTGTATCAAGCCCAACAAGATCAAGCGTTCTAAAGGTTGCGCTTTTAGGTTTTCCCGTCACGGGACCTGTTAATTCATCAACTTCTTCAATTGTAAAGCCATTTTCAAGCATATAGTGTAGAACATACATCACTGCGAAAACCCCGATCCTGTTGGCTATGAAATTTGGCGTATCTTTGCAGTAGACGATTCCCTTCCCAAGGACTCTTTCACCAAATTCAGCTATTGTTTCAATTACTTCTTTTGATGTTTCGGCGGTCGGAATTATCTCAAGAAGTTTCATGTATCTTGGTGGATTAAAAAAGTGTGTACCGAGGAAATGTTTCCTGAAGTCATCGCTTAAGCCATCAGCTATTTCGGAAATTCTGATCCCGGAGGTGTTTGAGCTTACAATTGTTCCGGGTTTTCTAACCATATCAACTTTTTTGAAAAGTTCTCTTTTCACATCAAGCCGTTCAACCACTGCTTCAATTATCCAATCAACCTCAGATAACCAATTTAAATTGTCCTCAAAATTTCCAATTGTTATCAATTTTTCAAGTTCTGGGATGAAGAACGCATTTGGTTTTAATTTTTTAGCTCTTTCAAGACCTTCACGAACAATTCTGTTTCTTACATCGGGGTTTTGAAGTGTTAATCCTTTTGCTTTTTCATCTTCAGTTAGTTCTTTTGGAACGATGTCAAGTAGGTAAGATGGGATTCCTGCATTGGCGAGATGAGCTGCAATTTGTGCCCCCATCACGCCTGCGCCCAGAACAGCAACTTTTTTGATGGGTTTCATTTTTTAATTTTGCCCTTTTATTTTTAAATGGATTTTACTCTTTGTAAAATGAATCAATTAGGTCTTTATACCTTGCTTCAACATTTCTTCGCTTTACTTTCAAGGTAGGCGTGAGGTAATCATCTTCAATTGTCAAGACACCATCAATCACTGCAAATTTTTTTATCGTTTCCCATTGCGCAAGATGCTGATTTACCTGATCAACGATTTTTTGATATAATTCTTGAACTTTTGGATGATTTACAAGTTCAGCATTATTTGAATAAGTTATGTTGTTTTCATGCGCAAATTGTTTTAAAGTTTCAAAATTTGGAAATATGAGCGCTGAGGCAAACTTTCTGCCCTCACCTATCACAATGGCTTTATCAATATATACATTTGAAGAAAGGAGATTTTCAATAACTTGAGGCGCTATGAATTTTCCACCGCTTGTTTTGATTAAATCTTTCTTTCTGTCTGTGATAAATAAAAAGCCATCTTTATCTAAATAGCCGATGTCGCCAGTTTTGAACCATGTATGTTCAAATGCTTTTAAGGTTGCTTCTTCATTTTTGTAATAGCCTTTCATAACATTTGGACCATCAACCAGAATTTCACCGTCTTCTGCAATTTTAACTGCAACGCCGGGGATCACTGGGCCAACCGAACCAATTCTATTTCTTTCAAGTCGGTTTACAGATATAACAGGCGATGTTTCTGTCAATCCATATCCTTGGAGCACTGGAATGCCAGCGGCGGTAAAAATTCTGGCGAGGTCGGGTCTTAATGCAGCGCCACCGGAGACGATGAATCTAAATCTTCCACCAAATCTTTGTCTGATTTTTTTGTAGACAAGTATATCTACAAGTTTATGTTTTATTTTGTATGAAAGGGGAAATCTTTTTTCAGGATCATATTGTTTTGCGATGTTCAGTGCCCAATTGAAAATCTTACGCTTTAACGGGGACATTTTTTGAACCTGGGCAATCATTCGTTCCTCCGCCTTTTCAAGGAACCTTGGAACAGTGGTCATAACCGTCGGTCTTACCTCAAGAAGATTATCAGCAAGTTTATCTATTGATTCGGCATACCAAATTTGAATTCCGATGTAGAGATAAAGATAAATTATCATTCTTTCAAAGATGTGCGAAAGAGGAAGATAAGTAAGAGCAATTTCTTTTTCTGCATCCCATGTAAATAGCGATGCACAGGTCGTAGCGTTTGAGATCAAATTTGAATGTGTGAGCATTACTCCTTTCGGCTCACCAGTTGTCCCAGATGTGTAAATTATAGTGGCAAGGTCGTCGGGTTTAACTTTGGATTTTAACTCATCATAAAGGTTTGGGTTATTTTTATCAAGTTCTTTCCCTTTTTCTTCAAGTTCTTCAAGCGTCATGAGATTATCGGCGGATTTTTCAAAAGTTATAACTTTATCCACGAGTCCAACTTTTTCAATCACAGGTAAAACTCTCTCATAAAGTTGCTTTGTTGAAATAAAGATCATTTTTGATTCCGAATTTGTAAGTATAAACTCAACTTGAGGTAGTGATTGAGTTGTGTAGATTGGCACATCAATTGCACCAATTGAAATTATCCCAAGGTCTGTCAATGTCCATTCGGGTCGGCTTTCGGATAAAAGGGCGATTTTATCTCCAAATCTTATTCCAAGACTGTAAAGACCCAGTGCAATATTTTTAACACGATTGAAAGCTTCATCTGCGGAGATTGATTTCCACACTCCCTGTGATTTGTAGTTCAGGAGTTTGGGATTGCGATATGTTTTTACCCCGAATTCAAAGAGCTCAGCGAGATTTTGAAACTTCACCATAGCAATCATCCCCGTTTTGGTTTTGAGGTCTGTTTACATTCAAAGTTTAAAAATTCCTTTGAAAAAATCAAATTTTTGGAGAGGTTGGAGGAAATGAAGTTTGGCAAATAGGAATAATTTAACTATTGACTTTTAACAAAAAATGTTTTATTATTAAAAGAAATAATGAAAATTAAGGAGGCTGATAATATGAGAAAGCTTCTTTCAATAACGGTGCTTTTAATTCTGGCAGTTTCACTTGCAAACGCTCAGGGTGGCAATTCCGTAAAGCCTGATGTTGAGGCGGCGAAACTTTTTAATGAAGGTAATTCGCTTTTAAGAAGTGGGAATTATAAGGCAGCTATTGAGAAGTATGATGAGGCATTAAAAATCCAACAAGATCCAAGGTTTTATTATAATAAGGGTCTTGCACTTAAGGCTTTGAGGCAGAATGAGGAGGCAATCAAGGTATTTAAGGAAGCAATAAATCTTAAAAATGATTTTGCCCCAGCTTATAATGCCATTGCTGGAATTTATCTGGCTCAGGGAGATTATGATAACGCTATTGAAAATTACACCAAAGCGTTGCAGTATGATAAAAAGCTTGATGTGGCGATGAAAGGAATTGTTGAGGCGTTGCTTGGTAAGTCAAACGCATTAATTCAGGCGGGAAAATTTCAGGAAGCAGTTGATCTTTTAACTCAAGCAACGACTTATAGACAGGATTACCCGAAGGTTTATGTTATGCTTGCGCTTGTTTATAATAAACTCTCACAGCATGATAAAGCAGTTGAGTCAGCAAAGAAAGCAATTGAGATAAATCCAAAAGCCACGAATGCGGATGCTTATTTTGAGCTTGGGATTGCATATAAAAAACTTGGTCAAGTTGAAGAGGCGAGAAAAGCATTTCTTGAGGCGAAGAAAGACCCACGGCTTGCAAGAAACGCACAGTATGAACTTGATCTTTTGAAGGAGCAGTAAATTTTAAAATTTAAATTCCAATTTTTTGCCCGACCTGATTGGTCGGGTTTTTTGTTAAAATAGTGAAATTATGAAAAACGCAGATATAAAATTTTTAGCAAGGGTTGTTTCGCTTGTTTCGCTCGGGAAGACAAAAAATCTTGAAGAGGAGTTAAAGAAAAATCTTTTAATTGAAACAAACCTTAGGAGGGTTGAAGAGGCAATTTTGCAGTGTTATCTTTTTGCGGGATTCCCAGCAGTTATAGAAGGTTTTATTGTTTTGAGAAAATTAGCGAATAAAAGATCAGCAAGACCAAAAGATTATAATGTTAATAAGTTTTATTTAAATGGGGTTAAAACTTGTCAAAAAGTTTATGGTGAGAATTTTGATAAACTAATTCAGAATATGAAGTCACTGCACCCAGATCTCCTTAAATGGATGTTAATTGAGGGGTATGGTAAAGTTTTAAGTAGAGATGTGTTGAGTTTAAAGGAAAGGGAACTTTTGAATGTGGCAATTCTTACCTCGCTTGGTTGGGAAAGGCAATTGTATTCTCATTTGAAAGGGGCATTGAATGTGGGTGTAAAACAAAATGAAGTTATTGAGATTATTGAAACGATTTCCGATATTTGTGGAGCAAAAAAGGCAAATACAGCATTGAGAATTTTTCAGAAAATTTTATCTCTCTCGTAATTTAATAACATAAGCGATGAGATCTGCTATTTCTTGGTCTGTTAATTTATCTGGGGTAAAAAACGGCATTGGGGTTTTGCTTGAGGCTGGTGAGCCTGCACGAACCATCTCAATTATTTTTTCAGGGGTGATCTTTTCGGCAAATATCGGCGGGGCAAGGTTGATTTCATCTAAATGGCATTGTTCACAGGCTTTCTCGTAGATTACTGCGCCATTTTCGGGATTTCCAACGAGATTTAAAATTTTATCTTTGATCTTTTTGACTTTTTCGGCTCTTTTTGATTCATCCTCCCAGGGTAGGATAAGGGGTTGAGATGTTAATTTTTCAACTTCAATATCTCCTGATATGAATTGAAAGTAAGCTAATAACGCCTGAGCATCTTCGGGAGGCAAAGCTTTCAGTGGATTTGAAATTTCTTGTTTTTTCTGATACAAAACAACGCACAGACCAGCTCCAGCTGCTGTTATATTTAATGCCTCTCCTCGGAATTTGCCATACCATGTGACTTTTCTGGTATGAGCACCTATCAAGTTATGCCCCGGTCTAATTTTATCATCGGGATAGTTTAAATCGTCAAAGTCAGCATGGCAGTTTGCACACGCGAACCCTGTAGTCCCATAATTTGAGTCATAAAAAATTTCCCGTCCTCGTTTTACCTCTTCGGGGAGTTTAATTTCTTTTCCACCCCGTGAACACGATGATAAGAAAATAATCGTAAGGAACATAATTGAAATTCGCAAAGACATATGCCTGGCAAATTTAATCTTTGTTTTATCTTTAAGATATCACAAATCTGGATTTTTTTAAAATTTCATGCAAAAGATGTGTGATGATTTATTAACGGGGAAATTCTGATATCTCTTCGGGTTATGTTTTTTCTTTTTCACAATTTTGTTAAATTTTAAAAAAGCAACTTTAATTGAGGAAATGCCCAAGATTGACCTTGTTGAGCTTAAAAAAAGGTTGAAGCAAATAAAGCTCGTTGCATGTGATATTGATGGAACTTTACTGAGTTCGGATAATCAAATCGGAGAAAAAACGATGCAACTTGTGAGAGAATTAAGGAATTTGGGGATTAGGTTTACCCTTATCACGGGACGTGTCCATTCGGCTTCGGTTAAATATGCGAAGATGCTTGGTGTTGACGACCCAATAGTTTCATTAAATGGTGCGCTTGTAAAGTTTCCAGAGGGTGAAACAATAAAAGCCTTTTATCTTCCCGAGAAGCGAGTTCTCAAAGCCCTTGAACTTGCCGAAAGGTATTTTGTTAACATACTTTTTTATTCAGAAGATAAAGTTATCTATACGCCTGAGAATACGATTTTCCCCTCATATATTGGAAATCTTGAAGCTGAAACTATGGAAGTTGATTCATATTATGACCACACTGATAAAGTTCTGCGTGTTGTTTTCAGTTCCGATAGATCACGGATACTTTACAAAATTGCACATAAGCTTGAGCCACCATTTTTCTCAAATATATCAACATCAATATATCCATCCCTTAAATATGATAGATTAACCTATCTTGAGGTAAAACGCAGGGGAATTTCAAAGGCAACTGGTTTGAAATATGTTCGCAAGTATTACGGGTTGAAACGGAAAGAAGTTGTAGGGATTGGCGATTTCTATAACGATCTTGAATTCTTAAAGAAGGTTGGAGTTGCGGTTGCGATGAAAAATGCCGTTGCGGAAGTAAGATTTAACGCTGACTATGTAACAACGAAGACAAATGATGAAGATGGTGTAAGTGAGTTTCTTGAGATTTTACTTGAAGCAAAAAAATTAGCCTGAAATATGAAAATACGAAGTTTTACATCCCTTTTTCAAAGGGATTTGATTTTGAAAGTTCTTATGTTTTTTCTCATTCCCATCTCTGCTGTGTTCTTGTTCAGGAGTCCACATGCGTTTGAATATAAATATGAAATTGGAAGCGTCTGGCTTTATGATGATGTGGTCGCTCCTTTTTCCTTCCCGATATACAAGGACGAAAAACAGTATCAAGAAGAACTTGAGAAAGTTTACAGCAGAGTTTATTTTATTTTTGATGTTGATACACAGGTATACAAGAACCAGCTGAACGAATTACGGAAATTCTTAACTAACTTGAAATCATATCTTGATTTAAAGCAAAATTATCAGGTCAAATTAAATCAGCGGGTTAATTTAAATCTTCTCAAGCATGATTCTATTGAAATTGAAAATTTGAGGGAAAATTTAATTCAGAAGGTCACCAATGATGAACTTAACAAAATTGAATCAATGTATAAAATTGGGTATTTTGATTTCAACAAATTAAAGATTGTTGGGGAGACATATCTTGCGTTGGTTTATCAACCAGTGGGTGTGATCTCGGTTCCAAGATCGGAGTTGAAAAGAAATGAAATAGTTTTAAGAAGGGGGAAGTTTGAGGAGGTTTATAAGCAAGGGAAATTTTATGACCTGAGGGAAAGTTTTGAACTTGCAAAAGAGTTAACACGGAGAAATTTCCCAGAGCTTATTGAGGTTGATTCGGTTTATTTTGATATAATTGCGAAAATTTTTTATTCATTTGTTAAACCAAATTTGGTTTTTAACGAATCTGAGACGAACAATTTGATTGAGCGGGAAAAGAGTAAAGTTTTAAGAACTGCTGGCATCGTTCGTGAAAATGAAAAAATAATATCAAGGCATGAGATAATAACCCCTGATAAGTATTTAAAGCTTGAATCCTTAAAAAGAGCGCAAAAGGAGCGTGGCATTGGAACTGGACAAGTTATAAAAGACCTTGGGCGTTTTATCCTTACGGGGACCCTATTTGCTATCTTCTGGATTTATCTTTACATGTATAGAAAGAAAATTTATTTTGACAATAAACTGCTCTCGCTTATAACTGCTCTTTTTCTTCTGGAAATTTTGCTTGCCTTCTTGATAACAAAGATAAAAACCGGGTATGAGATATACTATCTTATCCTTATACCAGCGTTTTCAATGTTGATGACGGTGATTTTTGATTCAAGGGTTGCATTTTGGGCAACTGTGGTGATCTCACTTATAATTGGTTCTCTTATAGGTTACAATTATGATATAGCATCAGCTTCGTTTGTTGCTGGGACTATTGCTATTTACTCCGTAAGAAGCATTGGGAATAGAATGCAGATTTTCAGGAGTTTCATTTTCATTCTTATTGCGTATGTCTTTGTTATAGTTGGATTTTCTTTTCAAAAATATGAGTCCATTGCTGTTATTTTCGCAAAACTTGGTTTTGCGACGGCTAACGCTTTCCTTTCGCCAATTTTAACATATGGTTTGTTAATTTTTCTTGAGAGAATTTTTGGGATTATGACTGAAATCACCTTGCTTGAGCTTTCTGATTTCAATCATCCACTTTTGCGTGAGCTTTCAGCAAGGGCTCCTGGGACATTTCACCATAGCATCGCAGTTGCAACTCTTGCTGAGGCAGCAGCGAAGGCGATTGGAGCTAATCCTGTGCTTGCACGTGTTGGGGCATATTATCATGATGTTGGGAAAATTTTTAATCCGGAATTCTTTGTTGAGAATCAAATGGAATCAGACAAACTCCACAACTCAATTATGCCTGAGCAAAGCGTTCATATAATCATCTCGCATGTTGAAGAAGGGCAAAAAATCGCAAAAAGATATAAGCTTCCTTCAGAGATAATAAAATTTATCCCTATGCATCATGGGACAACACTTGTGGCTTACTTCTATGGAAAAGCGTTGAAAAGAAAAGAACTTAGAAACATTGAAATTGAGGAAAGTAATTTTAGATATAAAGGACCAAAGCCAGATTCAAAAGAGACTGGAATAGTGATGCTTGCTGATTCTGTTGAAGCTGCTGTTAGGTCTCTTGATGAGAAAACCCCTGAGAACATAGAGAAAACGGTTGAAGCGATATTTGAAAGTAGAATTGAAGATGGTCAACTTGACGAGTCAAACTTGACATTTAAAGACATTGAGGATATAAAGAGAACATTCATTCAGATACTGGTCAACCTTTATCATCCAAGGGTTAAATATCCAGGGCAGGAAGAGATTGTAGAAGAGGCATCTGAAAGAAAGGAAGTTAAGATAAAGGCGAAAAGGAAAGCGAGAAGATTAAAAAATGGCGCAAGTTAAAGGTAAATATGTAGATGAAAGTTTATTAAGAATCCGAAGTGTTAATTGGCAACGCTTTTTAAAGCATTTTCTCAAGTCAATTGAGATTGAAAAAGGTTATTCTAAAAACACTGTTGAATCATATTCAGTTGATCTTGTTCGCTATGTGTCTTTTCTTGAGGACAACGGGGTTGAACATCCAGATTTTGTTAGTGAGGAGTTAATAAGAAAGTATATTCGGGAACTTAGCTTAGTTGGTTTAAGCCCATCAAGCATATCAAGAAATGTAGCTTCAATAAGAACATTCCATAGGTTTTTACTTCTTGAGTCTTATTCAAAGAATTATCCAGCTGAAAACATTGAGCATCCGAAAATAAGAAAGAAGCCACCCGAGGTTTTAACTGTTGATGAGGTTTTTGCGCTTCTTGAACAACCTGATACTTCAACACCACTGGGGATAAGAGACAAGGCGATTCTTGAATTTATGTATGCAACGGGGGTTAGAGTTTCTGAGTTGATAAATTTAAGGCAAATTGATTTATATTTTGATATGGAATTTGTGCGAGTTTTTGGTAAGGGTTCAAAGGAGAGATTGGTTCCAATTGGAAAGGTTGCAATTAAATGGGTGAGGGAATATCAGTTGAAAATTAGACCAAAACTTGCTAAAATTGATAGTGGAGATTTTCTTTTCTTAAGTAGATTAGGAAAGAAATTGACGAGGATGAGCGTGTGGAAAATTGTTAAAAAGTATGCTCTGATGGCTGGGATAAAGAAGGAGATTCATCCTCACACGCTTAGACATTCGTTTGCGACACATCTTCTTGAGGGTGGCTCGGATTTAAGGTCTGTTCAAGAGATGCTTGGACATGCAAGTATAACCACAACTCAAATTTACACTCATATAAGTAATGAGACGATAAGGGAGATCTATTATCTTTACCACCCGAGATCAACTTAAATTTTTTTAAAACCAAAACAAAGAGGAGAAAAACATGGCAGGACAACTTCCAAACTGGGAAAACATAGCAGAAAAAATTAACAGCTATGTTGATGATGTAAGAAACGAATTTGAACAAATGCTTGGTGAAATAGTTGAGATTCCAACTGTCAGCATGGATCCATCTTATAAAAACGATATTGAACGGGGTGCTGATCTTGCGGTTGAATTTTTGAAAAAATTCGGATTTGAAGCGAAAAAATGCACAACCCCTGGAAACCCAGTTGTCTTTGGATCTTATGTAACAGATCCAAAAAATCCAACTGTTGCAATTTATAACCATCTTGATGTTCAACCGGCTGGTGGTCCTGAATGGATTCGGGAACCCTTTAAATTCACCAAGGAAAATGGTAAATATTATGGTCGTGGTACAACTGATGATAAGGGACCGGCGCTTACTGCTTTATTTGCAGCTCGTTTTGCGGTTGAAAATGGGATTCCGATAAACATTAAATTTATTTGGGAATTTGAGGAAGAAAACGGAAGCCCAAATTTTGGATATTTCATCAAGAATTACAAATCGGAACTTAAAACGAATTCTGTGCTTGTTTCCGATACCCTGTGGATTTCTTCAGACAAGCCAGCTATACCTTATGGATTGAGAGGATTACAAGGGGCAAGGCTTGTCCTTGAAACAGGAACAAAAGATGTTCATTCTGGGACAACAGGTGGCTGGGCGAGAAATCCAATTGGGGAACTGTGTCAACTTATTTCACAGCTTTACGATGCAAAAACTGGCAAAGTTAAAATACCCGGATTTTATAAAGATGTGAAGAAATTAAGCGATAAAGAATTAAAAAATTTCCTTTCTTCTGGATTTGATGTGAAGAAAAGAATGGAAGTTTTTGGATTTAAAAGTGTGAGAACAAAGGATAAAGCTGAAGTTTTGAGAAGGATCTGGGCTGAACCAACTTTTGAGGTCCATGGGATTGTTGGAGGTTATACTGGACCAGGGATAAAAACAATAGTTCCGCCAAGAGCTGAGGCAAAGATAAGTATGCGCCTTGTCCCGAACCAGACACCAAAGAAAGCTTTTAAGTTGCTCAAAGATTATGTCAAGAAGCTCAATCCAGATGTTGAGGTTGAACCTGAAAATGCGTTGGAGCCATATCTTGGTGAGTTTGAAGGACCTTATGCGAGTGCAGCTGTGAAGGCAATTGAATATGCGTTTGGCGTCAAACCTGCCTTTATAAGAGAAGGTGGTTCTATCGGTGCGGTTGTCACAATGCAAAAACTTCTTAAAGTCCCAATCGTGATGATTGGTTTGAGTCTTCCAGAACATGGTTATCATGAGCCAAACGAAAACTTTGATTGGAAACAAGCATCCGGTGGGATGAAAGCATTTGTGAGATACTTTTATGAGATCTCCCAGATAAAATGAAAACTTAAAATAAAAGGGGCTTTCTTCCGAAAGCCCCTTTTTAGTTTAAAAACTTGAAACTTAACAAAAATTTTATTATTAATTATACTGTGTTTTTTAGAATTTGTGTTAAACTCTAAAAAACAGGAGGAGGTGAAATTGAAAGCATTAGGGAGGCATCTTTTAATTGAGCTTTTCAACTGTGACAGAAAACTTTTAAACGATGTTAATTTCGTTGAAAAGGTTCTCACAAAATCAGCAGAACTTGCAGGGGCGACGATTGTGAAAACTTTTTTTCACACTTTTAATCCACATGGAGTAAGCGGGGTCGTCGTGATTGCAGAATCACATCTAACAATTCACACATGGCCAGAATATGGATACGCAGCAATTGATGTCTTTACATGTGGCGATGATGTTGATCCATATGTAAGTTATCAGTATCTGAAGGAAAAATTTAAGGCAAAGAGCGCTTACCTTATGGAGGTAAAGCGTGGACTTTCGGAGAATATCATGGGAACGATTACAAAGAAAATATCAGCAGGAGTCCTTGCAGGAGAAAAGTGAAGTAAATACGGATATCCCAAATAGTAGTAAAGAAGATTTTTGGTTTACTGAATACGGTCCAACGAATACTTCTATTTCTTTAAGGGTGAAGTACAAACTTTTTGAAAAAGAAACACCATATCAAAAGATAGAAATTTTTGATTCCTATGATTATGGCAGAGTGATGGCTTTAGATGGCTTCATAATGCTAACTGAAAAAGATGAATTTATTTATCATGAGATGATCTCGCATGTTCCTCTTTTTACTCATCCAGAACCAAAGTATATACTTGTCATTGGTGGCGGAGACGGTGGAGCGGTAAGAGAAATTCTAAAGCATAAATCCGTTGAAAAAGTTGAACTTGTTGAAATTGATGAAGAGGTGGTGAATGCTTCAAAAATTTATTTCCCACAAATTGCCTCATGTCTTGAGGATAAAAGGGTTGAGATAAAGTTTCAAGATGGGGTTGAGTTCATAAAATCAAAAAAGGGAGTTTATGACATAGTTTTGATAGATTCACCAGACCCAATTGGTCCAGCGATCGGGCTTTTTGAAGAAGATTTTTATAAAAATGCTTTTTTTTCTTTGAATGACTCTGGGATTCTCGTTGCTCAATCTGAATCACCCTTTGTTTTTCCAGATTTAATAAAGCGAGTTTACTCAATTTTCAAAAAATATTTCCCAATTGTTTATTTTTACCTTGCTAATGTCCCAACTTACGCAAGCGGTGTGATAAGCTTCATCCTCGGCTCAAAAAAGTTTGATCCGTTAAAAAACTTTGATCCTGAAAGGGTTAGGGGTTTTGACGCCAGTTTTAGATATTACAACGAGAAAGTTCATCTCGCATCGTTTGCTCTCCCGAACTTCTTCACGGAATTGCTTAAATGAACACTTTGAAATGCGGGTTTTTAGAAAAACATATATTCTTATTCTGACTTTGGCTTTTTTTGTTTCATGCGGTTCGGAAAAAGGGGAAGATAAAGATAAAAAATTTGTGCAAGTATATGCCGAGATTTTGTATTTGACGGAAAAATTTAAAACCGACACAATCCAACTTAAGACTAAAATTGATTCAGTTTTGAGTGTAAACCAAGTGGAAATGAAACAGATTGATTCAATTGCGAGCTCATACGGTAAAGACCCGAAGAAGTGGTCCGAATTTTTTGACAAAGTAAAAAAATATCTTGATGAAAAAAGCTTAAATGTCCGACCCAAAAAACATTGATGAAGTATATCTTTACTCTATATGGCTTTCGCACGCTGGTAAAATAAACTTGAAAACAAAAAGTAATGATTTAATTGAAGTTCTTGACACTGGCGAAGTTAATACCGATGACGGGGCTGATTTTGTAAATGCAAGGATTAAAATTAATGAGAAAATTTACCGTGGCGATGTTGAAATTCATGTAAAAGCTTCTGATTGGAAAACCCACAAACATCATCTTGACGATAGATATAACACCGTTATCCTTCATGTTGTTTTTAGAGATGATACGAAAGATGGTTTCGTTCAGACAAGTTCAGGAAGAAAAGTTTTAACTGCGGAAATTGAATGGGAAAGTGAAATTTTTAAAGCAAATGTGAAGAAAAACGATAAAATTAAGTGCTACGATATCAACAAGGTGGTCCCAAATGAGGAAAAGCTTAAATGGATAAGAAAGCTTGGATTGACCCGATTGTTTTTCAAAGCCAGAAATTTAAGCGAGAGGTTGACCGAGATAGTTGATGAAAATTTCTTTTTAATTTCCGAATCGCCCAGAGATTATTTACCAACGCATCAAAGTTATTCCCTTTATCAGTTATCGCATCGTTTTGTGTGGGATCAACTTCTTTATGAAAAGATTATGGAAGGGCTTGGATATTCAAAAAATAAATTGCCATTTCAAAAGCTTTCAAGAAATTTGACATTGAAGTTTATATCTGAACATTCATTTGCTCATTCATATGAAAAACAAATCTTTAAAATTCAATCTTTGCTGTTTGGAGCATCTGGGTTATTAGATCATTTCATTAAAAAGAAAGTTGACCATGAAACGAAACTTCTTCTTGAGGAGATGTATAATGAGTGGATGAATGTGAGGAAATTTTACCATCGTGAGGTAATGCATCATTCCGAATGGAAGTTTTTAGCTGTAAGACCTGCAAATTCACCTGTATTTAAACTTGCTGGCGCTTCGGTTTTAATATGGCGTTTGATACATGATGATTTTTACGCTAAAATAAACGACATAATACTTTCAAATTTAAACCCAATTGAAAAAACACAACACCTTGTGAATTTATTCCGTGTCAAATCCGAAGGTTATTGGGAAAATCATTACAACTTTGGTCGCAGTCGTGGCGTCAAAACTGGGTATACAGTTGGAATCTTAAAGGCAAGGGAGATCATTGTAAATGTTGTTCTACCGATAATGCTTACATTTTCAAGAATTTTCAAAAATGATGAAATTGAGAAAAGAGTTATTGATATTTACAAAAGTTTTCCAAATTTATCAGCAAATTGGATAACGGCAAAAATTGAGGAAGAGCTTTTCAGAGGTGCGGTGAAGCTTTCATCTTCAGGTTTGACACATCAAGGCGGGATTCAGCTTTATAAGTTTTACTGTTCAAATTCCATGTGCAATGCTTGTGCAATAGGAAATAAACTTTTTCTATAAATCACTTTACCTTGTTGATGAAATTGTGAATTTTCTCCCCGAGTTTTTCACCTCCCGTTAGTTTTATGAAAGCGTTGTTCAAATCTGTTACATCCGCAATTTTTAGTATCTCTTCAACTGTTCCAGAGGCTATGATTTCGCCATGGTTAATTATGATGAGTTTATCACAGATTTTTTCAATGACATCAAGTAAGTGTGAAGAGTAGAAGATAGTTCTGTTATTTTCGGCAAGTTTTTTTATGATTTCCTTGAAAACTTGTATTGCATTTGCATCAAGACCGTTCAATGGCTCATCAAGAAACAGAACCTTTGGGTCATGCATAAGGGCGGATATGATCACAATCTTTTGTTTCATTCCCTTAGAAAAACTTAACATTGGCTCGTTTCTATGTTCATAGATTTCAAAGATCTCCATCAATTCAGTTATTCTTTTTATGATCGTTGTTTCATCCATTTGATAAACTCTACCAACGAAAGAGAGAAATTCCATAGGGGTTAATGTTTCAAACACTGCTCCTGATTCTGGGACATAGCCAATTATTTTCTTTACAGCGTTTGGATTTTCAACTATATTTATTCCATCTATATATGCGGTGCCACCTGATGGTTTGATTATACCGGTGAGAATTTTTATCGTTGTTGTCTTCCCAGCACCATTTGGTCCGATATATCCGCAGATCTCTCCCTTCCCGACACTAAAGCTTACGCTGTTTAAAACCGCTTTACCATCAAAGTATTTTATTATTTTGATTGCTTCAATCATCTTAAAATCACCGTAAAGTTTCTCGTTTCGCTGATTGAATTTATGATATTTTCTCCTTTTGTAAAAGTTGCAACCTTCCAGAAGTAAGTTTTGCCACTGTAAAGGGACGAGCCGGTGTAAGAAACGGAAATGGTATCATTTGAGCTTTCTGAATATACAACCCTTTTCCATATTTCATTCCCAAATCTTGATGTTGATATAAAGATAACATAACCAGAGGCATGTTCAACTTTTTTCCACTTGAAAGTTAAATCGTAGCTTGTAATTGCGTTGTTTTCTGGTTTGATTAGTTCAGGTTGCTTCAAAATTATATCATCCTCTTCATAACTTGGTTTGCTTTGAAGTCCACCTTTATCAATAGCGACAATTTTGTAATAGTAGCGTTGATTTAAAGATAGATTCAATGTATCCCTGTAAAAATTTATCGTTGAAGTTCCAACGAGGTTAGAGTCGTGAGTTGTAAAGTTAGGTGTTTTTGATCTGAAAATTTTATAAAGTTTTATGTCCCCATCTGGATTTTTATACCAGCTTAAATTTATGTAGATTCCATCGGGATCGTTATGAGCTTCAACTGTTAATCCATAGGGTTGGACAGGCGGATAAAGGTTTAAAGGTTTTGCTCCCACGATTACACTTGGTTCGCTTTCATTTCCAGAGTTATCAACGGCGGTTATATAATAATAGTATGTTGTGTCATAGTCAAGGTCTTTATCCCCAAATATATTTTCGGATGTTTGCGAAATAAATGAGAAATTTAGGCTATCGGTGGAGCGGTAAATTTTATAAAACGCAAAGTCCGATTCTTTATTCTTTTCCCATACGAGAATTATCATTCCATCCCCCGCAAAGTAGATATACACTCCTTGTGGCGGTGACGGTGGAGTTGTATCAGGTTCTGTTATTTGTTCCATTTCCCTTGCACAGCCGAATATGATGATTAAACAGAATAAAAGAACAAACGCACGCATTTAACTCTGCGAAGATAATTTTATTAATGTTACTTCAGCTGGGGCATTGAACCTTATGGGTGCAAGTGTAAATCCAAGCCCATTGTTAACATTTATCAACATTGAGCCAAGTTGATAACTTCCCGAAACATATTTTGTTTCAATCTTTGAAGGTATAAGCTTGTATCCGAAGATTGAAAAGACGACTTGACCACCATGGGTATGTCCAGCGAGAAAAATTTTATAACCATTATCATGTGCGAATTTAACGAGATTCTCGGAAGGTTGGTGCGTTATGAAAATTTTAAAGTCAGAATTGTTCTTGAGAGCAAGTTCTGAAAGTATTTCACTGCTTGGGCGTTTGCTGTAGATATTTGTTACAAGCGTTAAACCAATGTTTGCACCATCAATTTTCAAGTTTATGTTTTCGTTATCGTATAACCTTAAACCGTATTTTCTCATTTCATTTGCGATATTTCCAATCCCAGCCCAGTAATCGTGATCCCCAACGCATGAGTAAATTCCAAATTTTGATTTTATCCTTGATAACATTTCAACCGCAACAGGTATATGTTCAGTCCCATAAGTTACAAGGTCACCTGTGAAAACAACAATGTCTGGTTCAAGTGAATTTACAAGGTTTATATACCTGTCAATTTTTTCTCTACCTGTTCTGATGTCTGCTTGGATGTCACTTATGTGAACTATTTTCAGGGCATTTAAACTCGGAGGAAGGTTTGAGGATTTTAGATTTATCGTATTAAGTTTTATTGAGTTTGAATCAGCATAGATTTTAACGCCAGAGTATAAAGCCATCGTGAGCGAGATTAAAATTATCAATCTTGGATAGAGAAAATTTATTTTCATTTGAATTGATGAGGTAACAAAAGGAGTGATGAATAATTTTACAATGTCAATTATTAAAATTGGAAACAAAGTTTGAATTGCGAAGACAAGCCCGAACCAAAATGGATAAGTGAAAAAAGCATCAAAGATTCTGTTCCCAAGTCTTAAGGATGAGATTATACCTTGGAAACCACTTATATAACCTATGAGACCAACCAAGGGATAGGACAAAAGATAAACCGGGATAAAAACCGCAAAAAGTTTTACGATGGTTTCGTTTGTGTTTGTAATTTGTTTAACCACGCTTGAGATTTTGACTGAAAGATACAGATAAATTAAAATTAAAAGTCCGAGCAAAAGTAATGTCATTTTCAAAACCCACGGCAAGGCTTCACTTTGAATTTTATTTCTTATTTCTCAAAAATTTTAAAAATTTGTCGCAACAAAAACAAACATTTGGGTATTTTGTTTTTATTTCAGCCTTTTATATTTTTTCTCAAAAATTTTAATATCGTGAATGAATCGTTGTAGAGAGTTTGAGGTGGCTATAAGTGCGGTTCTTGAGGCTGGAGAAGTTTTGATGCGGTATTTCAAGAATAAAAATTATCATATCACATATAAAAGCAAGTTTGGAAAAAGCCCTGTCACCGATGCGGATATTAAATCAAATGAAATTTTGAAGAAGAATATCGTTTCTGTCTTTCCTGATGATGGGTGGTTTTCAGAGGAGACGGCGGATGATATGTTAAGACTGGAAAAACGAAGAGTTTGGATTGTTGATCCACTTGATGGAACAAAAAGTTTTATAAGGGGAGTCTCTGAGTTTACGATTTCAATTGCCCTTGTTGAAGATGGGATTCCCATTGTCGGTGTCGTTTATAATCCGCCAGGTGAGGAATTGTATTTCGCCAGCAGAGGTAACGGTGCGTATTTGTTTAAAGGTGATACATTGAGGGGTTTAAAAAATATAAATGTTGAAGAGATTAAAGATTACCGATTTTACGCATCTAAATCTAAAAAATCAGTTAAAGAGGCAGTGATCATTGCAAGTAGGGGGGAAATTGAGAAGAACGAAACATTGAAAAATTTAGTTGGGAAATTTGGTGAGGTGAGGTTTAGAAAAAGTATCGCATATAAAATCGTTAGCGTTGCAATTGGTTGGGCTGATGCGTTGGTAAGCCTTTCAAGTAAGAATGAATGGGACATCGCAGGGGCTCATGTTATAGCGGAGGAGGCGGGCTTGAAAGTTACCGATTCATTTGGTGAGAAAATTTTTTATAATGAGCGAAATGCTAAAAAGAAAGGGATTATTGTGGCTAATGAGATTTTGCATAATGAAATTTTAAAAATTCTAAATTTACGCAAATGAATCTTTCGTATAAGTTTAAAAAGCACATCATTGAGCGTCTTGGATATACTTGAATCCAAATTTGATTGAAAGTTCGGCTTTCATTAACTCTTTTCCAAGATAAGCAGCGTGCGAGAGCTGTGTGATCCATCCATTTTTAATGATCGTCCAATAGATGGCTTTGGCTTCTTCCCCTTCAATGATTCGTAGAAGTTTATTATCGTAAGAGTAATGTTCAACTATGATGAGTTTTCTTTCCATCTGAGGTATTATTACAAAGTATCCCGCTTTGTCCATCTCAACTTTATCGGGTTTTTTAGCTTTTATGATAGTTACAGTGGAAACTTGAATAGATTTTTTCTCTTTTTCAAAATTTTCGCAGCAAGATTTAGTAACTTCTTCTGAGACTTCTTTAATTTTCTCAAGAATTTTATTTACATCTTCACAGCCAATCATATCCACAACTTTAACTTGTTTCCGAAAGGTTTCCACTTCTTGAAGGGTTACATTTTTTAAAATTGGACGCTTACCGGGAGAGTTTATGATTCTCATATTTTCGTCAATTCCATTTTCCCACAGGGCGATCAAACTTGCTCCACTGCGATGACCCTCAGCATCCTTTCCAACCAGAAGAAGGACATGGATTGTTGGATTTGTTATAGTATTTTTGATCACCTTTTCAATGCCTATGTTTTCTGTCTCGGTTTTTCCGACGATACAGAGTTCCTTCGGTCTAATTTTAGCAAGACTTTCTGCGAGTTCAACGCTTGCAAGAGTTGAAACAGCAACTGGGCAGTTAGCACCATCGCAAAAAGCGAAATACTCCCCTGGAACGGAAGGCCAGATTTTTTCCTTGGTTTCAAAAACACAACTTCCGCTTTCAAAGCTTGAAGATTCGGGGAAAATCTGGTTGAAGACATTCATAGCTACAGCTGGATAGCAATACCTGCATCCAAGACATTCATACTTTACCTCACCCATTTGTCCAAACCACATTTCAAGATTTTCAATTAAGTTTCCAAAGTCAGGAACTGATTTAGAGATGGATAGTAAGCTTTCCAATGTTTCCTTCATACATCCACATTTTCTGCACTTTTCAAGGCTCATCCCCTTTTCAAGCTCGGAGAGAATTTTATCTATTTGAAATTTTTGCGTCATCTTTGTTTTTGCTTTTGTTAGTTTAAAAAATTTTGGGATCTTTTTAAGAACGGATGGAATTATTGCACACACCTTAAATTTAAAAATTCTTTTTTCAGATAAAAACTCAACTATAAACTTCATTTTTTGAGTTGTAGTTTTATTTTAGTTAAATTTAAAAAGTTAGCCCAAATAAATGTAACATTATCCATGAAGGCTTTATTTTTGCTTTTAAGTTTTGTTATATCATATCTGCTATTTGACATAAGAGGGAATAAGGTGGCTAATTTGAAAATTGAATATGGTAGTATAAACATAGATGGCAAATTTTATAATCTTGACCCGAATTTTAAGCGTGGGAAATTTTCTGTTGTTTTTCCATTTATTGCAAGGAGAATTTTTGAGATGATATTTGGGGGTGGGAGTGAGAGGAGAAGATGTGATTTTGAGATTGTTGAATTTGACGAGAAACTTTATGAGAGAAAAAATCCGGAAAACAAAATAACATGGGTTGGACATTCAACATTTCTTGTCCAGATGGACGGTGTTAATTTTATCACGGACCCTATTTTCAGCATGAGGGCAGGTCCATTTGGAAATAAAATTGGCTCAAGGCGATATGTTCCGCCAGCCATGAGAGTTGAGCAACTTCCCAAAATTGATTTCGTTATAATTTCGCATAACCATTATGATCATCTTGATATTTTAAGTTTAAAGAAGATAGTTGAGCTAAATTCTGATGTTAAAATTTTTGTTCCGTTGAAGGTAAAGAAATTGCTTGATAGGGAAGGGATTGGCGAAAATACAGTTGAATTAGATTGGTGGGATGAGTTTAATTTTAAAGGCTTAAAAATAATTTTTACACCAACCCAGCATTTTTCTGGCAGATGGTTAGGTGATTCTAATGAGACATTATGGGGTGGATATGTTATAATCGGGAAGAAAAAATTTTATTTTGCTGGCGACACAGGTTATTTTTTTGGATTTAAATTAATCGGAGATGCTTTTGGTCCTTTTGATATTGTGTGTCTCCCGATCGGGGCTTATGAACCTTCGGAGATGATGAGACCTGTGCATATGAATCCAGAAGAAGCAGTTAGAGCTTATATGGACCTGAAAGGTAGGATTTTTTGTGCGATGCATTGGGGTACTTTTGATTTATCTGATGAAAAATGTGACGAACCACCTAAGAGATTGTTTGAGTGTGTTAAGAAATTAAATCTCAATGTGGATAATTTCAAGATTTTCAAGCATGGAGAGACAATCAAGTGGTGAATTTGTTTTTTAGTGTCTTTTCAATTAAATTTTAAATGTAATTTGTTCGTTCTTTAATGGTTATGCGACCCGTGGGGGTGCTTCCCAAGAGAGATTTTGGGAGGCTGAGAGTATACCCCTTGAACCTGATCTGGGTAATGCCAGCGTAGGGAAACGGGTCGTGACTGAAACTTTCATAGATAAAGCCGTTTTTCCCTATGCTGATTTTGGAAAAACGGCTTTTTTATTTAGTTATCCCCCCCTTTAGCCCACCCCCACGGGATTTAAAAATCCAAATAAAAACAAAAAAACCAAAGGAAAAATGAAAAAAGCATTAACTTTTTTCCTGCTTTTGCAAATTTTTGTGTCTTTCTCATTTGCTCAGGGCAAAGTCAAAGGTTATGTTTTTGACTCTGAAACAAATAAACCACTTCCAGGAGCAAATGTTTATGTGGAAAACTTGACAATTGGCTCGGCAACGGATCAAAATGGTTATTTTGAGATAAGCTATGTCCCGGCTGGGAAAATAGATGTCATTGCAAGTTTTATTGGTTACGCAAGGCAGAAGAAAACAGTTGAAATGGTCCCTGGGGCGGAGGTTAATTTGACTTTTTATCTTAAACCAACCGTGCTCCCATCTCAAACTGTTGTTGTCACAGCTCTTATAGCGACTGAGCGAGAATCTCCTGTTGTTTTTTCAAATTTTGAAAAGCAACAGATAAAAGATTTCTATACAACTCAGGATGTTCCAATTTTGCTTTCGGAGCTTCCATCTGTTCTCTCATACTCTTGGTCGGGAAATGGGATAGGGTATAATTATTTGAATCTTCGTGGTTTTGACCAAAGGCGAATTTCTGTTCTTGTGAACGGGATACCTCAAAATGACCCTGAAGACCATGGGGTTTATTGGCTTGATATGCCCGATTTGCTTGCGAGCGCTGGGAGTGTTCAGGTTCAAAGAGGTGCTGGAAGCGCATTTTATGGTCCACCTGCAATTGGTGGCTCTGTTAATATCATAACTTCAAATTTTTCACTTGAACCAAAAATTTCACTTTTCACAGGTTATGGAAGCTACAATACGAAAAAACATTCAATTGCAATAAATTCTGGATTAATTGAAAACAGATATTTATTTTACAGTCGTCTTTCCTATATAGCCACGGATGGTTACAGGGAGAAATCATGGGCTAAGTTTCCAGCTTATTTCTTTAGCGCGATAAGATATGATGAAAATATGACAACGCAAATCAACCTTTATGGTGGTCCCTTTGAAGATCATTTAGTCTATCGCGGGATCCCAAAATCGTGGGTGAAAGATAAAAGCAAAAGAAGGGCAAATCTAAATTATATGGATGTCACAACAAGAGATGATGAGATTGAAAATTTCAGTCAACCGCATTATGAATTTCTACATGAATGGAGGTTAAGCGATAATTTGGTTTTAAATAATACATTGTTTTACATCCGCGGTGTTGGATTTTGGGATATGGATGCTTCATGGGCTGATACAATTTATTTTCGCCTTTCAAGTCCATATGCGTTGAAATATGGCTTTTCAACATCATCTCAAAATCCTGGTGAAGCTATAGCACGGTATTTCATTGATTTAAACCAATATGGGTGGTTGCCAAGGCTGATGCTTAAACATGATGGTGGGGAATTAACAATAGGTGCTGAATTTAGATTACACAGAGGACTTCATTGGGGAAAGATTGTATGGGCTCAAAATCTTCCAGAGAAGTTACCAAGTGATTACAAATTTTATCAATATAGGGGCGCAAAAGATATAATTTCGTATTATATTCACGAATTTTTCAAGCTAAAACCAAATTTGAAGTTGATGGCGAGTTTGCAATTTGTTTACAATAGATACAGAGTTTATAACGAAAAGGAATTTTATGATTACGATTTGGGCAAATGGGTAAGCAATGAGTTTACAGTTCCGTTTTACTTTTTGAACCCGAAAATTGGGATAAGTTATGATTTAACAAAGAATATAAACATATTCGGTAGTTTCTCAATTACAAGTAGAGAGCCAAGCAGAAGAGATTTATATGACGCAAGTGACGGGCATTGGTATCCGTGGGGCAAGAGACCAAATTTTGAAGTCAGACCAGATGGAAGTTATGATTTCACAAAGCCACTTGTTAAACCAGAGCGACTTTTTGACCTTGAATTTGGAGGTGGCTATTTTTCCGATAATTATAAGTTTACCGCAAACTTCTATTATATGGATTTCAAAGATGAACTTGTGAAAAGCGGACAATTGAATATATTTGGTGATCCAATTGTTGGGAATGCCGAAAAAACGAGACATGTTGGGGTTGAATTAACATTTGAACTGAAAGATTTGTTAATCAATGGATTTGAAATAAGTGGTAATGCGACAATAAGTAGAAATAAAATTATAAAGCATGGAGTTTATGTGTGGGAAAATCCATATACGGGTGAAAAATATTCAACTCCACGAAGAATTCCACTTGATGGTAAAAGAATCGCAGGTTTTCCTGATAATATGGCTTCATTGAGAATTTCTTATAGAAAAAGTGGGCTGTTTATTTCAATCCTTGGGAAGTATGTTGGGGATTTCTATACAGACAATTTCAACCTCATTCCGTCAAATAATGTTAACCGCATAGATAGGAAAGTTGATGCTTATACTGTTTTTGATTTAACAGCGGGGTATAAGATTGATAAGGTTTTGAGTTTTAAAAATGTTGAGCTTAAGCTTCAAGTAAATAATCTATTTAACGCACTTTATGCGGGTTCTGGAGTTGGCGATGAGTTTTATCCTGGGGCTGAGCGAAATTATTTTGTAGGTATTGGGTTTGAATTTTAAATTTTAATTGTCCTGAAATGGGGGTGCATGAGCCCCCGTTTGCTTAAAATTTATATGAGGTGGTTTTGAAAGCAATTTTAATATGCAATGGAAATGCTCCTTCAGAGAGTTTTTTAAAGAAAATTGTTAAAAATTATAACTCTGTTGCTTGTGCAGATGGCGGAGCTAATTTAGCATACAGATTTGGGATTCAACCTGATTTTATAATTGGAGATCTTGATTCAATTGAGAAAAATGTAAAGGATTTCTTCAAGAGAAAGGGTGTTGAAATTATATACGATTCAGATCAAAACAGCACGGACATTGAAAAGGCTGTTAAGTTTTTAATTCATCGGGGATATGTCAGCATTGATATAATATCAGCGATTGGAGATAGGCTTGATCATAACCTTGGGAATTTAAGTGTGCTTGTTAATTACCATGGAAGGGCAAGGTTGAAAATAATCGATGAAAAAACTGAAGTATTTTTTGCAACTGGGAAATTTTCGTTTAAAGCCAATAAGGGTGACATTATTTCACTTATTCCACTTGGTAGGAAGGTTTTCATTTCAAAAACAATTGGATTAAAATTTAAACTTCAGAATGAGAGTTTAACTTTCAGTGGGAGAGGAGTAAGTAATGTTGCAACTGCGAAAAGGGTTTTAATTCGTGTGAAGCGTGGCGGAGTGTTTGTCATTAGAAAATTAAACACCTTGGAACTATGAGAGTTAATTTTGCTATAGAGGATATCATCCTGATTGTGTTGTATTTTGTCAGCGTTCTTTATATTGGTTTTAGAGCAAAAAAGAGCGACAATAATGATGCAGTTGAGGAATATCTGCTTGCTGGGAGAAGCTTAACTCTTCCGATGTTTGTTGCAACGCTTGTCTCAACCTGGTATGGCGGGATTCTTGGAGTTGGTGAATTTACATACAAGCATGGTTTGGCTGTTTGGTTTGTTTTTGGATTACCATATTATGTTTTCGGATCTATTTTTGCATTTGTTCTTGCAGGGAAAGTCCGAAGATCAAAACTTTTTACTATTCCCGATAGGCTTGCTCAGGTATATGACAAAAGGACATCATTTTTGGGGACGATTTTAACTCTTATTCTTGTCACACCCGCTCCTTATTTTTTGATGCTTGGAGTTCTTTTTCAGATTATTTTTGGGGTTGATTTGAAATTAAGCATTGTGATAAGCACGCTTCTTTCGGTAAGTTATCTTTTTGCTGGTGGATTTAGGGCGGATGTTTATACGGATATTTTTGAGTTTTTTCTCATGTTTGTTGGCTTCAGCTTGATAATTCCATTTGCTATTGTAAAGTATGGGGGCATTAACTTTATCGTTTCAAATGTTCCAAGGGAGGTATTGACATTGACAGGCGGGAATTCAATTCAGTATATAATTGCCTGGTTTTTAATAGCGGTTTGGACACTTGTTGATCCTGGTTTTTATCAGAGATGCTATGCGGCAAGAGATGAGAGGACGGCTAAATATGGAATTCTTATTTCAATTTTGTTTTGGATGATTTTTGATTTCATGACTATGACAGCGGGTCTTTATTCCAGGGCGATATTGCCTGGGCTTGAGCAACCGCTTATGGCTTATCCTTTACTTGCTGAGGTTGTTTTGCCAAAGGTTGCGAAAGGTTTGTTTTACATCGGGATGCTTGCAACGATTATGTCAACCTTAAACACGCTTGTTTTTATTTCGGCAGTTACAATTGGTAATGATATAATTTGGAAGCTAAAGAAAACCCATAATGAAGTAAACAAGATAAACTTTTACACAAGGATAGGGCTTATTATAACATCTGTGTTATCAATTTTGCTTGCGATTTACTTTCCTTCAGTTGTTGACCTTTGGTATATAATTGGGACTTTGACGATACCTGGGCTTTTGATACCAGTTATCACAAGTTATTTTGAGAGTTTAACTCCAAGTCCAAGGCATGCATTTTTGATCATGGTTTCAGGTTTTACTTGTTCGTTTGTTTCATTTGTTATCGGTCAAGTTTTTAAAACGCCCTCTGGTGAGCCTATTTATCCGCTTGGGCTTGAGCCAATGTTTCCGGGGTTAATTCTATCTTTTCTGGTTTATGTGCTTGGGAAACTTAGGGATAAAAATTTGTTTTTTAGAGCTGAAAATGTTATTTTTACAAACAAAAAATTGAAAATTTAAAGGTAGGTTCCTAAAAATGGCTCGTTTTGATGTGATTGTAAACAAGACATTTTCGCCGAAAAAGGAGGAAGTTATCAATCAAAGAAAGTGGTATTTAATTGATGCGGAGGGTCAAACCCTTGGCAGGTTAGCCAGTAATATCGCCAGAATTTTAAGAGGAAAACATAAACCGATTTTTTCACCGCATGTTGATTGTGGTGATTTTGTTGTTGTGATCAATGCTGAGAAAATCAAGGTCACCGGGAAGAAAGAGGAGAAGAAATTTTACTTTAGCCATTCTGGTTATCCAGGCGGTGAAAAGTTTGAAAGTTTGCGTGACCTTTTAAAAAGGAAACCCGAATGGGTTCTGTGGCATGCAGTTAAGCTCATGCTTCCGAAGAATCGGCTTGCGAGGAAAATGATAAAAAAACTCAAAATTTACGCTGGACCTGAGCATCCTCATCAAGCGCAAAAACCAGAACCAATACCAGAAGAATTGCTTTTAAAGTAAAACAAAATCTTAGGGTTCAAAGATATGGCTGTAATTTCATATGATGCTGTTGGGAGAAGAAAAACATCCGTCGCAAGGGTTCGCTTGATCCCTGGCACAGGGAAGATAATTGTAAATAAAAGGGAGTTTGAGAATTATTTCCCAATTGAGGCACATAGGGTTGATGTAGTTCAACCTCTTGTTGTGACAAATACACTTGGGCAATTTGATGTGATCGCAAATGTTAAGGGCGGTGGCTTAACAGGTCAAGCAGGCGCAATTCGGCTTGGGATAGCCAGAGCCCTTTTAAAAGTTGATGAAACATATAGAAAAATTTTAAGACAGTATGGACTTTTGACTAGAGACCCGAGGATGGTTGAGCGTAAGAAGTATGGACAGCCAAAGGCAAGAAAAAGATTCCAATTCTCAAAGAGATAAACTTAATAATTACACATACTCTCCGAGTCCCATATTAAATGGGATAATCTTTGCGGAGGTGTTCGGAATTTGCTCCGAATCCCGCAAAGATGTGAGGAGAGTAGAGGATAAACCAAAAACAAAAATGGAGGAAAAATTTTTATGCCGAGAGTTGAGCTTCAACAGTTACTTGAAGCGGGAGTTCATTTCGGGCATTTAACCCGCCGGTGGAATCCGAAGATGAAACCGTTTATTTTTATGGAGAAAAATGGTATCCACATTATTGATTTGAAAAAAACCCAAGAATATCTTGATATCGCTTGTGAAGAAGTTAAAAAGATTATATTGCAAGGGAAGCAGGTTCTATTTGTTGGTACAAAAAAACAGGCGAGGGAAATTATAAGAACCGAAGCCGAGAGAGCTGGGATGCCCTATGTAATTGAGAGATGGCTTGGTGGAACTTTGACGAATTTCGTCACAATAAGAAAAAGCGTTAAGAAATTGCAGAACATTGAGAAAATGGAAGCAGATGGCACAATTGATGAATTAACGAAAAAAGAAAGATTGAGAATCCTACGTGAAAAAGAGAAATATCAAAAGATCCTTGGCGGTATAAGAGATATGGTGACATTGCCGGGGGCAATTTATGTGGTTGACATTAAGAAAGAACATATTGCGGTTTCAGAAGCAAGAAAATTAAATATCCCAATTTTTGCAATGCTTGATACGAATTGTGATCCCGATTTGGTTGATTATCCGATACCTGCAAACGATGACGCAATTAAATCAATTCAACTTATCACAAAAGTTTTCACTGACGCAATTCTTGAAGCCAAAACGGTTATTGAATCTGAAAGATCTCTTGTTGAAGCTGAACGAAAATAAAAACAAAAATTTGAAGGGCTGAAAAATGGAAATAACCCTTGAGCAAATAAAAGCGCTACGCGAGAAAACCGGAGCAGGTATAATGGATTGCAAAAAAGCACTTATGGAAACAAATGGAGATATTGAGAAAGCAATAGAATATCTAAGAAAGAGAGGTGCATCTGTTCTTGAGAAACATGCAAACAGGGAAACGAAACAGGGACTTATTGAAGCTTATATACATGCAGGTGGAAGAGTTGGCGCAATTGTTGAAATTAACTGTGAGACTGATTTTGTCGCAAGGACTGAGGAATTTAAACAGTTGGCTCGTGATATAGCAATGCAAATAACAGCAATGAACCCAAAGGTTGTTAGCAGAGAGCAATTGCCTGAAGAAATAGTGAAAAAGGAATTTGAAATTTATAAAGAGCAGGCACTTGCAGAGGGTAAACCTGAAGATGTAGCAGAAAAAATCGCGCAGGGAAAACTTGAGAAGTTCTTTGAGGAAGTGTGTCTACTTGATCAACCATTTATAAAAGATCAAGGCAAAACCGTGAGAGATTTGATCCATGAAGCTGCTGCTAAGTTTGGTGAAAACATAGTGATAAGGCGATTTGTGAGATATTACCTTGGGGAAAGCGTTGAGAGATAAAAAGGTCTCAGGTTTCTCTGAGACCTTTTTTTATGCTTGAAAATAAAAATCTAAGTCAAAATGCCTCAACAACCAGTTTATAAAAGAATTCTTCTAAAGGTCAGTGGGGAAGCTTTAATGGGAGATCGCGGATATGGAATTGATCCGGTGGTTTTGAATAGATTCGCTGATGAAATTAAAGAAGTTCATGAACTTGGTGTTCAAATTGGAATTGTCATAGGCGGTGGCAATATATATAGGGGAGTTGATGCAGTTGCTGAGGGAATTGATAAAGTTGTCGGGGATCAGATGGGTATGCTTGCGACCGTTATTAATGCACTTGCTTTACAGAGCGTTCTTGAGAAAAAAGGTGTTATGACGCGACTTCAAACCGCGATTGTGATGGAGCAGATAGCAGAACCATTTATAAGAAGAAGAGCAATAAGACACCTTGAAAAGGGTAGGATTGTTATATTTGCCGCTGGGACTGGAAACCCCTACTTTACAACAGATACAGCTGCAGCGTTGAGGGCAATTGAGATAAAAGCTGATGTCATTTTGAAAGGAACTCGGGTTGATGGAATTTATGACTCTGACCCTGAGAAAAATCCTTCCGCCGTAAAATTTGACCAAATTTCTTATCTTGATATTTTAAAACTTGACCTGAAGGTTATGGATTTAACAGCCATTACACTTTGTCGTGAAAATAGTCTACCGATAATAGTTTTTAACATGAACACACCTGGAAACCTTAAGCGTATAGTTCTTGGGGAAAATGTTGGAACAAAAGTTGTACATGTAAATGAGGTTTCCTCAGAAAGGTAAAAACAAAGTGGTTTTAAGCCATGGGCACGCCATCAACAATACCTGAAATACTTAAAGATGCTGAAGAAAGGATGAAAAAATCGGTTGAGATAACAAGGCAGGAACTCGCAAGGATAAGAACTGGCAAGGCAACAACCGCTTTACTTGACGGAATTAAGGTAGATTATTATGGACAGCATTTACCTATTAACAAGGTTGCAACCGTAAGCGTAACTGATCCACATACCTTGACCGTCACACCTTGGGACAAATCTCTGATACCTGTAATTGAAAAAGCAATACTTACATCCGACCTTGGATTAAATCCGACAAATGATGGCAATGTTATACGAATTCCAATCCCACCTTTAACCGAGGAGAGGAGAAAGGAAATTGTTAAACTTGTTAGGAAATTCGGGGAAGAGGGAAAGGTTGCGATAAGAAATGTTAGAAGAGATGCAAACGAGCATTTGAGAAGAATTGAAAAGGAGCAACATATCTCAGAAGATGAAAGAAAAAGAGCGGAAGAGCAGGTTCAAAAGTTAACAGATAAATATATAAAGGAAGTTGATCTGCTTCTTGAGCAGAAAGAAAAGGAGATAATGAGCTTTTAAAGATTTATTTTATGTCCCCATCCAAAAAAACGATAAGAGAGCAAATTTTATCAATTCGGAACTCACTTGATCCAGATGAAGCAAGAAAGAAAAGCAGATTGATTTTTCAAAATTTAAAAACCTTGTCAGTTTTTAACGACGCAAAAACAGTTCATACCTATGTTTCTTCAAAAAAGAATGAGGTTGATACAATTGAAATTATAAGTTATCTTCTCTCTTCAGGGAAAAAGGTTGTTGTCCCTGTGGTTGATAAAGAGAAAAAAATCTTGAGGAATTCGGAATTAAAAAGTTTGACCAATCTTAAAAAATCAACATTTGGAATTCTTGAACCAGAGGAAATAATAGATGTTGATATAAATGAAATTGATCTCGTTCTTGTGCCAGCGATTGCGGTTGATAGGGTTGGAAATCGTATAGGTTTTGGCGGTGGGTATTATGATAAATTTTTAAGTCAGGTGAGTTGTCCGAAAATTGCTCTCGTTTACAATTTTCAAATTGTTGATGAGATAAAACCGTCACAAAATGATATTCCGGTTGATTTTATAGTTACTGAAACTGAAATTATAAATTGCGGGCGCATGAAACAATGAGGTGTAAAGCGCCGTATTTAACAGTAAAAACCAACAAAAATTAATTTAAAAATGAAGCGACTTTACAAATCAAAGCGTGATAGAATCATTGATGGTGTTTGCGGTGGGATTGGGGAATATCTTGGAATTGACCCGGTTATCGTTAGGATAATTTTCATTCTTCTTTTCTTTATGGGTGGTATTGGTTTATTACTTTACATTGCTGGTATGTTGATAATTCCAGTAAATCCTGAGCATAAAGAAGAAAAATTTAAACCCGAAGAAAAAACACAAACCTCAGGTAGAGGTATACTTTTTATATTCGGTGTGATTTTAATAATTATTGGATTGGGTTTGTTGCTTGAAAACTTGGGATGGCCGTTCTGGCGCTTTTTTAAAATCGGATTTAATTATGCTTTTCCCGTTTTTCTTATTGCGATTGGGCTGTTTTTAATAATAAATTATGCACGTAAGAAGCAGGACAGCCAACTTGCTAAAATAGAGGAAGAAAAAACTCAAAATGAAACAGAGTTGGAGAACATGAAACGACTTTTTAGATCAAGGAAAAATCGGATGATATTTGGTGTGTGTGGGGGGCTTGGTGAATATCTTAACACAGATCCAACGGTTGTAAGAATCCTTTGGGTTATACTTGCTATATCCTCGCTTGGAATTGCTGTATTGCTTTATCTTATCATGGCCATAATTGTCCCAGAAGAGCCGGCGGTTTAAGCAAGGTTAAGCACCATAAGTTTAAGTTCCGTCATTTCTTCAATTGCATATTTCAAGCCTTCACGACCAAATCCGCTATCTTTAACCCCTCCATAGGGCATATGATCAATTCTATAAGTTGGATAATCGTTTATTATCACACCTCCAACATCAATTTTCTCAAATGCGTAAAAAATTTTTTTGATATTATTTGTGAAGATCCCTGCTTGAAGTCCATATCTTGAATTGTTGACCATTTGAATTGCCTCTTCAAATGAATCATATTTTTCAAGGGTTACAACTGGAGCAAATACTTCTTGGCAACTTACCTTCATATCTGGCTTAACATCAATTAGGATGGTTGGTTCATAAAATGTGTAATTTCTTTTCCCACCTGTTAAGATTTTAGCCCCATTTTTGACTGCTTCGTTAACCCAATTCTCTGTTTTTATTGCTGCATTTTCATCAACAAGCGGACCAACTATTGTATCTGGTTCAAATGGATTGCCAACTTTTAATTTTTTTGTTTCCTCAACAAAGCGTTTTTCAAATTCAGGGTAGATATCTTTGTGAACATAAATTCTCTGGACAGCTATACAGGATTGCCCTGCTTGACCGAAAGAGCCAAGGGCGATTCTTTTAACAGCGAAGTCAAGGTTAGCATCTGGTTCAACCACAACTGCAGCATTTCCACCGAGTTCAAGTGTGACCTTTTTCTTTCCAGCTATATTTTTTAATCTCCAACCAACCTCGCTACTCCCTGTAAATGTAACCATTTTTATTCGTTCATCTCTTACGAGAAGCTCAATTTCATCAGATTTGCAGGGGACGAGGTTAAATCCACCAGCTGGATAACCAGATTTTTCAATTATTTCAGCAAGCATTATGCTCACGATGGGTGCTTGAGAAGATGGTTTTAGAATTATTGCATTTCCGCTGGCTATCGCTGGGGCAACCTTATGGGCAACAAGATTCAGCGGGAAGTTGAACGGAGTTATGGCAAGTATGATTCCGATTGGAAATCTTTTAACAAGCCCTAATCTTTTTTCTGAATGAGATGCTAAATCAAGTGGTATGATTTCACCATTAATTCTTTTTGCTTCCTCACTTGCGATTTTGAATGTGAAAATTGCTCTATCAACCTCTGCTCGCGAGAAAGTTATTGGCTTTCCCATTTCCCTTGTTATCATCTGGGCAAAATCTTCACGGCGTTTTGCTATTTCATTTGAGATAAATTCAAGTATTTCAGCTCTTTTGTGGGATGGGATTTCTTTTGTTTTTTCAAAAGCGTTTTGCGCTGAGATGACAGCATCTTCAAGATCATCTGGCGAAGCAAGATAAACTTCGCCAGCAATTTCCCCGTTGAAGGGGCTTTTGATTTGGATTTTTCTTGGAGAAGTTCTCCATTCACCATTGATGAAAAATTTATATTCAGTGACCATGGCTGTAGATGTGTTAATTTTATAACTCAAGAATTTCTTTTATCTTCTGAACGACATCTTCAAGGTTTATTAATATTCTTTGACCCGACTTTCTTATCTTTATTTCAACCTGGTTATTTTTTAAATTTCTCTCGCTTACAATTACCTGCAAAGGCATTCCAAGTAGATCAGCGTCTTTAAACTTAAACCCAGGGCTTACATCCATTCTATCATCATAAATTGTTTCAATTTTTTCCCTGTTGAATTTTTCATAAAGTTTATCAGCTGTTTCAACGACAACTGGGTTTTCTGTATTTACAGATATTAGATGAACATGAAATGGTGCGATCGCTTTATCCCAAATTATCCCATTTTCATCATGATTTTGTTCAATATGACAGGCGATTATTCTTTCAACGCCGATGCCGTAACTTCCCATAATTATTGGTTTTTCTTGTCCATTCTCATCAAGAAAGGTTGCTTTCATTGATTCAGAGTATTTCGTTCCAAGTTTAAATATGTGTCCAATTTCAATCGCATTGACAATTCTTAACGGATTTCCGCAGTTGACACAGGGTTCACCCGCTTCAACTTTTCTCAAATCAAAATATCCATCAACTTTGACATCTCGTTCCATATCAATGTTTGCTATGTGATAGTCGTCTTTATTTGCTCCACTTATTAAGTTATTTGCCCCTTTCAATCGGGCGTCAGCTATAATTTTAAAGTTTTTCAATCCAATTGGTCCAATTGAACCTGCATTAGCTCCTGTTAAATTTTTTAATTCATCTGGTTCCATTGGAGTTATTTCACCGCCACCAAGTGCTTTTAGAAGTTTTGCTTCAACAAGTTGGTCATTGCCGAGCATTAAAATCAAAACAGGTTGTCCATTATGTTTGTAGACAAGCGATTTAGCCAGTATATCTGTTGGGACATTTAAAAATTGAGCCAGTTCATTTATCGTTCTAACATTTGGGGTATAAATTTCTTCAAGTGGTTTGCTTTCGGGATATCTTTTTGCTGGTGGAACGTTTGATTGAGCTATTTCTGTATTTGCAGCATAACCACATTTATCACATAAAACAACGGTATCTTCTCCATATGGTGATTCAACCATAAATTCTTCAGATGCGGAGCCACCCATTGCTCCAGTTGAAGCACCAACGATGAAAAATTTTAGCCCACACCTTGTGTAAATTTTTATGTATGCTTGTTTATGAAGTTCGTAAGATTTATCAAGCCCTTCCCATGAGGCATCAAGACTGTATGAATCTTTCATTATAAATTGTCTTCCTCTTATAACTCCACTCCTTGGGCGAGGTTCATTTCTAAACTTAGTTTGAATTTGATACCATATCTGGGGTAAATCTTTATACGATTTTATATGGTGCTTTGCGATAAGGCAAATAACCTCTTCATGTGTAGGTGCCAAAACAAGAGGTCTATTTTTCAATTGAAAGATCACATCACCGAAATCGCGTAATCTACCAGTTTCCTCCCATAGTTCAATTGGATTTAAAGCAGGAAGGTGAAATTCTTGCCCACCAATAGCATCCATTTCTTCGCGAATTATTTGCATAACTTTTTTTGCAACTCTCCATCCAAGTGGAAGAAAAGAATAAACTCCAGCTGCAAGTGGTCGAACAAGTCCGGCTCTTATCATCAGCTTATGGCTTGGCATGGTTGCATCAGAAGGATCCTCTTTCAAAGTTGGAACAAACCCAGAAGATAACCTCATTTAGGGTCTTATTTTTGTTTTTAAATTTGTAATATTTTTTCAAATTTTACTAATTGCGAAGAAAAAATCAAAGAATGGAACTCAACCAACTTTTGTTTGGAGGTGCCATACAAGGTATAAAAGCACAAGCGTGAAAATAATGTAAAGAATATAGATAAAATTTGAGAAGAATTCTTTAAAAAGAGCCCAGATCTCGGCAAATGATTCCTTCATATGTTTTCCAAAATTTTGTTTATTTTTTCTTTAAATTCCACCGCTTTTTCCCTTGCCTTTTGAGCAAAATTTTTGGAATTTGAGGCATAAATAATTGCACGACTTACATTTATAAGAGCAATTTTATCTTTGTTAACCCCATATTTCAACGCAAGTTCAAGATTCCCTTTTTGCTCTCCAATTCCCGGTATTAAAAACAATGTTTCATCGGATAATTCACGAACAAGTTTTATGTCTTCTCCTTTCGTTGCCCCAACAACAAAACCAAGATTTTTAAACTTTGAACTTATAAATCTTTCTGCAATATGTTGGAAAACAAATTTATCAGCACATTTTAGATATTGAAAGTCAAAAGCTCCCTGATTTGTGCTTAAAACCACAACGAACACAAATTTATCCCCAAACTTTACAAAAGGTTCAATTGATTCAACTCCAAAATATGGATTAACTGTGATTGCATCTGCCCCAAGTTCAACAAACAAACTTTTTGCATACATTTCGTTAGTTGAGCGTACATCACCACGCTTTGAATCAAGGATAACAGGTATATCTTTAGGGATTGCATCAATTGTTAATTTTAAAATTTCAAATCCACGGGCACCAAGCGCCTCATAAAATGCGGTGTTAATTTTATAAGCACAAACAACATCGTAAGTTGCTTCAATTATATCGCGGTTGAACTCCAAAATAGAATTAATTGATTTTGGAAAATTATTTGGAATTTTTTCAATGTTGGTATCAAGCCCAATGCAAAGAAGGGAATTATTTTTTGCAAGTGCTTTTTTGAGTTTATAAATAAAATCCATCTTCAAGATAAAACCTTATCTTCAATCTTTTGAAGTCGCCTTAAAATATCTCCAATGACAACATTTTCCTTTTTCAGAGATTCAACCTCTCTTGTAAGTTCGCCAATTTTTTCAACCAATGAATTTATCATAAATACCACATTATCAATTCTTTTATTCGTATCATCAATCCTTAAACTCAACTCAGATCTTGTTTCGTCAATCCTTGCATTTAACTCGGTTCTTAATCCATCAATCCTTTCGTATAGTTCAGCTCTCAACCCATCAATTCTTGCGTATAGTTCAGCTCTCATTTCATCAATTTTTGCATATAGTTCGGTTCTTAGCTCATCAATTCTGCGACTTATTTCGTTAATGTAAGCGTTTGTATCGGAAAGGCGTGCAGAGAATTCATCCATTCGTCCGTGAAGTTTAGAAATGTCTTGTTTTATAACTTCAATTTCAGGCAAAATTACGGCTTTTATTGCTTCAATTATTTTACTTGTTGCATTCGCCATTTAAATCTCCATTTAATGAGTTTTTCTAAATTTAAAACAATTTTTAGATAAATTCAATCCCGTTTGAAGAACTTGAAATTAGCAAAGATAAAATCCTGCGCTATTATAGCCCCTCCCCCACTTGACAATCTAATTTTTATTTGTTATATTTAAGCGTATTTTCTCCTAAAAAATTTAGGTAAAAATAAAAATTGACCTAAAATTATGTTAAAAATTGACGATATTGACCTTAAAATTTTAGACATTCTCCAGAAAAATGGAAGGATAAAGCGTAATGACCTTGCTCAAATCGTTGGACTTTCTGTTCCATCGGTGAGCGAAAGGTTAAAAAAGCTTGAAGATGAAGGGATAATAAAAGGATATACCGCCTTACTTGATTCAAAGAAGCTGGGGAAGGATATAACAGCATTTGTCTTTGTTTACATTGATTCGTCAAGGAATTATCCTTTATTTATTGAGAGGGCTATGGAGGTTGAGGAGATATTGGAGTGCCATTCAATCACGGGTGAGGGATCACACCTTTTGAAAGTTAAAACTGAGAACACATCAACGCTTGAAAAACTTCTTGCGAGAATTCAATCTTGGCCAGGTGTTACTGGGACTAAGACGAATATCGTTTTATCAACGATTAAAGAAACAACGAGAATAAAAATTTTTAATGAGGATTGAACTAAAGTTTTTAAATGGAGGTGTTATCGGTGGGCGAATTTAAAATTGTTGCTGATACGGTTTGGACTATGATAGCTGGTTTTCTTGTTTTTTTCATGAATCTTGGTTTTGCAATGCTTGAAGCGGGGCTTCAAAGGAGTAAAAATGCTGTTAATATCTTAATGAAAAATTTTGTTGTTTTTTCTGTTTCTTCAATTTCTTTTTTCATCATAGGTTGGGGTATTATGTTTGGAGATGGGAATGATTTTTTCGGTATCAAAGGTTTATGGTTTGTTTCGGGGCAGGATAATTCCCCTGCGACTGGCGAAAGTTATCTTGGCGTGTATAAAGCAATAAGTTGGGCATCAGTTCCATTATGGGCGAAATTTTTCTTTCAACTTGTTTTTGCTGGAACATCTGCGACAATTGTGTCCGGAGCTGTTGGGGAAAGGATAAAGTTTAAAAGTTTTCTAATTTTTTCATTCTTGATGATTTCGTTTATTTATCCAGTTGTTGGGCACTGGATTTGGGGTGGTGGATGGCTTAGTAAACTCGGATTTCTTGATTTTGCTGGTTCAACTGTGGTTCATTCCGTTGGTGGCTGGTCTGCGCTTACAGGAGCGATATTACTTGGTCCAAGGCTCGGCAAATATAAAAATGGAAAGATTAATCCAATCCCTGGACATGATTTAACACTTGCTACGCTTGGGGCGTTTATCTTGTGGTTTGGATGGTTTGGTTTTAATCCCGGGTCAACTATGTCGGCAAATTTCTCATATATAGCAAAAATTGCAACAGTTACGAATATGTCCGCAGCTTCAGCAACTTTGTCAGCCTTAATAACATCATGGGTTTTCTTGAGGAAGCCTGATTTAACGATGGTCCTTAATGGATGTCTTGCGGGTCTTGTTGCTATAACCGCTCCGTGTGCTTATGTTTCAGTTTTTTCGTCCCTTTTAATTGGCTTTACGGCTGGTGTGATCGTTGTCTTTTCCGTTTTGTTGTTTGATAAGCTTAAAATTGACGATCCAGTTGGGGCTATATCTGTTCATTTGATGAATGGAATTTGGGGAACGCTTACGGTAGGTTTATTTCATGAGGAAGAGGGTTTAATAAACGGGATGGTAAAGTTGTTAAAAGTGCAACTTTTGGGTGTGATTGTTGTTGGCGTATTTGCATTCACGATTTCATTTGTTCTTTGGCTTATTATAAAAGAAATTTTGGGATTAAGAGTTTCAAAGCAAGAGGAAATTGATGGGCTTGATCTTACTGAACATGGTCAGGTGTGTTATCCTGAATTTTCAATCCTTGGGTCAAGTTCTTTTGCAGTTGAGTTTCAGGAAATTGAACATGAAAAAGTTCCAGAAGTTAAGAAAGTATCAAAGAGAAAACCTCCAATCACTTTGGAAAAGCCCAAGATACTTGAGGCGGAAAGGGCAGATGAAAATAAAAGTTTCAAAATCAAGGTTGAGAATCTGGATAAGAAAGTATTTATCAATCTATGGCGTCAGATGTGTTCGGGGGATTGGAGAAAATTACCCTTGGAATTTAAGGAGATATATCCGAATGTTAAATTATTTTCTGGGGACGAAATTTTATTTTCAAAGGGCAATCCAGATGTCATAGTTGAAAAATTCGCTAAAGTTTTGAGTAGAGCGGGTTTTAAAGGATTTAAGATAAAAATTATAAAAGAGTAATAAAAGGAGGTGTTAAGTATGCTGTGGGTTATTTTTGTTTTTTTCGCTTTGCTTGCAATTTCTATTCTTGCATTTACCTTACTTTATGTTAAGACTCCACCACACCTTGCTTTTGTGAGGACTGGATTCGGGGGTAGAAAAGTTGTGATAGATGGCGGTTCAATTGTTTTACCTATAATTCAGGACATTCAATGGATATCGCTTAAAACATATAAGCTTGAGGTTTTTAAATCAGGTCGTGAGGCTTTTATAACGAAAGATAAGTTAAGAGTTGATATTGGAGCCGAATTTTATGTCAAAGTTGAACCAACCGAGAAAAGCATAGAGATGGCATCAAGAAGCTTGGGTGAGAGCTCGTTTTCTGAAGATGGAATAAAAACTCTTGTCGAGGAAAAACTTATCTCAGCATTAAGAGCTGTTGCTGCGACAATGGATATGGTTGAAATTCATGAGAATAGGCGATTATTTGAAGAAAGGGTTATGGAAAACTTAAAAGATGCCCTTCTTCAAAATGGACTTACACTTGAAAATGTCTCCGTATATTACCTTGATCAAACAGATAAAAACTATTTTGACCCAAACATATATTTGATGCAGAGGGATTAAGGCAGATAACAGCTCAAACTTCAATGAGGTTGAAGGAGAGGAACGAAATAGAAAGGGAAACAGAAGTTGCGATAAAGCAAAAGGATGTTGAAACCTTCAAATTGAAACTCCAACTTGACAAGGATAAGGCTTTTGCTGAAGCTGATCAAAGTTATCAGGTGGAGACATATAAAGCGAAACGGTATGCTGAAATTGAGCAATTTAAAGCTGAGCAAGATAGGATAGCCCGTGAGGCTGTGATCCAAAAGGAACGTTCTATAAGAGAGGCTGAAATTCAAAGTGAAACAGCTTTGGTAAAACAGGCAAAATTTAAAGAGGAAGCCGAGATTGAAAAGCAAAGGGTGATTGAGCAATTAAAGCGTGATGTTGAAATATCAATTTTGCTTAAAGAAAAGGAAAAAGCAGAGGCTGAGGCTTTGAGGTTGCAAGCGAACGCAGTTGAAGAAGAAGCAAAGCAAAAGATAATAACGGTTGCGGAAAAAGCAAAAGCTGAGAGATTGAAGGAAATCGCATTGATTGAAGCATTGAAGGAACTTGAAGTCGCTGAGCAAAAAGCTAAAGCGGTTGAGATATTGGCTAAATCAAAGATGAAAGAGGGTGAATCGGAGGCCTTTGTTAGAATGAAGAAATTTGAGGCGGAAAATGTTTTAAGTGAAAAGATAATCAACAGAGACATTCTATTGAATTTAATTGAAAAAGCCCCAAGTATATTGGGTGAGCTTATGGCGCCCGCAAAAAATATAGAGGGAATTAAAATACTTCAAATAGATGGGTATCGCCCCGACAATTTGCAATCTTCCTCAATTCCAGTTGGAATCATCAACGCAATAATTGGAGCAAGCGCTTTGATCCCAATTTTGAGGGAATTAATAGATTTTGCGAAGGTGGATAAAAATGTCGTTGAAAAAATAGCGGAATATATCCCAGGTATAAAGGGAACAACTAAACAATAAATTAAAAACAAAATTGATAAAATCTCATGAAAAACGAAGCAATTGAAAATGTTTTTAGAATGATCAAAGAACATAAAGTTAAAATGGTTGACTTAAAGTTTATGGATTTCCCAGGTCAATGGCAACATTTCAGCGTCCCTGTGCATGAGTTAACAGAAAAATCGTTTGAAGAGGGATTTGGATTTGATGGTTCAAGCATCCGTGGATGGAAAAGCATAAATGAAAGCGATATGCTCGTTATCCCTGATCCGACAACTGCTTTCATTGATCCATTTATTGAGGTTCCAACGATAAGCTTAATATGTGATGTTTATGATCCTTTAACGAAAGAAAAATATGAAAGATGTCCTCGTTATATTGCTCAAAAAGCGGAAATGTATTTGAAGTCAACAGGAATTGCTGATACGGTTTATTTTGGACCGGAGGCGGAATTTTTCATCTTTGATGATGTTCGTTTTGATCAGAATGCGCATGAGGGATATTATTACATTGATTCAATTGAAGGGCAGTGGAATTCAGGGCGAGATGAAAAGCCAAATCTTGCTTATAAGCCAAGATATAAAGAAGGTTACTTCCCTGTTCCCCCGACTGACTCGCTCAATGATATAAGAAATGAAATGGTGTTGATTATGGAGCAATGTGGTCTTGAAGTTGAAGCGCAACATCATGAGGTTGCAACTGGAGGTCAATGTGAGATTGATTTTCGCTTTGCTCCACTTGTGAGATGTGCAGATAACCTTTTGATCTTTAAATATATTGTTAAGAATGTTGCACGAAGACATGGAAAAACCGCTACATTTATGCCTAAGCCATTGTTTGGGGATAATGGTTCTGGGATGCATTGTCATCAAAGTCTGTGGAAAAATGGACAACCATTGTTCTACGGCAATGGTTATGCGAATTTAAGTGAAATTGCACTTTATTACATCGGTGGAATCTTAAAACATGCCCCAGCTTTATGTGCTTTCACAAATCCGACAACTAATTCGTATAAACGCCTTGTCCCTGGATTTGAAGCCCCCGTAAATCTTGCTTATTCACAGCGGAATAGAAGCGCAGCAATCCGTATCCCCGTCTACTCATCAAGTCCAAAGGCAAAGAGAATTGAAGTGAGATTTCCCGATGGTTCTTGCAACCCGTATCTTGCTTTCTCAGCAATGCTTATGGCCGGGATTGATGGAATCATAAACAAAATTGACCCCGGCGAACCATTAGATAAGGATATCTACGCTCTTCCGCCAGAGGAATTAAAAAACATTCCTTCAACCCCAGGTTCACTTGAAGAAGCGCTGAGAGCGCTTGAAAAGGATCATGAGTTTCTTTTAAGGGGCGATGTCTTTACAGAGGATGTGATAGAAGCGTGGATAAAATATAAATGGGAAAAAGAAGTAAACCCGATGCGTATGCGTCCCCATCCATATGAGTTCGTTATTTATTTTGATGTGTGAAAACTGTCCCCACTTCGGTGGGGGCTTACCCTTATTAAGATTTGCAGAAACCTTTTCACACCTTTGGGGTTATATAGGTAGAAAGGAATCAAATTCCCTTTAAAATGAGCGTATTGAGAGGTGCCAGAAAGTGATTGGGAAATATTTGAAAGAGTTAAAAATGGAGATGAATTAGCGTTTAAGGAAATTTATGAGAAATTTAAGCTTCCACTATATAGATTTTGTTTGCGGATGGTTTTTGATGAAGATACGGCAATTGACATAGTTCATGATGTTTTTATGAAGATATATGAAAATAAAAATTTGATTGAACCTGCTTCTTTTTCCCTTTCAACTTTGCTTTTTAAAATAGCCAAAAATAGATGTTTAAACTTTCTGCGAGATAGGAGAGAAAAAATTCAGGTTGATAGTGTTGAGATAAATTCAGGTTGTGATGTTGAAAAAAATTTTGAAGTCATTGACGCAAAAGAGAAATTGCAAAGAATTTTGAACTTACTTGATGACGATTATAGAGCGATTTTGATTTTGAGAGAGTGGAACGGTTTAAGTTATAGCGAAATAGCAAAAATTTTTGACACGAGCGTTTCGGCTGTTAAGGCAAAACTTTTCAAAGCGAGAAGAAAATTAGCAGAAATTTACAAAAAATATTACGGAGATGAGTAAAATGAAATGCGAAGATATTCAAGAAATACTTAGTTGTTTTGTTGATGGGGAACTCAATGAAAACATTGATTATGCGTTTTCTCATGTTTTTTCATGCCTTGATTGTCAGGAATTTTTAAAAGTCACACTTAAATTTAAAGTTGATGCAAGTAAAGATAAAATTGAATTTCCCGAGGTAGAAGAATTTGAAGTTAAAGGAAAAGGAAACTTGATAAGAAGATTTGTGAGATCTTTAAAGGTTGAAATTCCTATTCCAACGGGACTTCTTTCGGCAGTTGTGGTTATGTTGTTTTTACTTTCCTTTTTGCTTGCTGTTTTTGTCTATGATAAAGCGATGATGGTTGAACAAGGTAAGTTCCAGGTTCCAGTTCACAAGGAAAAAACACGAATCGTGGTTGTTTATGGAATACCGCAGGTCATAGTTTACCCTGATATGAAAATAAAAGAAAAATAAAAGGAGTGAAAATTATGGTTCGGAAAATTTTTATTCTTATGTTGGCGGTGATTTTTATTGCCTGTCAAAAGTCAAAAGAAAATGGGGATTTAAATTCCGAGATATTGCCTTTGACCCCGAAGGCTGAAATCAATAAAGAAAGTTATGCTATGATAGTAGATACCCCGCCAGGGATAATAGGTGGATTAGAAGCAATTCAGAAGAAAATTAAATATCCAGATAGCGCGATAAAAAACGGAATTGAGGGAACTGTGTATGTGATGGCTTATATAAATGAAAATGGAGAAGTTGATTTTGCTGAAGTTATAAAGGGAATAGGTTACGGTTGTGATGAGGTAGCAAGAGATGCTGTTTTACAGATGAAATTTACATCACCCTATCATCAAGGCAAGCCAGCAAAGGCAAGAGTAGTGGTGCCAATAAGATTTAAAATGAGAAAATAAAAAATAGAACAATAGCCCAGCAACAGCAAAACAGTTTGTGACTCGGTTTTAAAAGCGGTGAAGAGGGATTTTTTATCTCGGGGTAAAATCTGCACTAAATTATTGCGCAATATTTAATCATTTCATTATTTTATAGATGAGAAAAACAAAAACTCTGTGTGAACTTTTTATGAGAAGATTAATCATAATTTTTACGCTGTTTTTATATGTTGGCGTTTCTGCTGATGACCTGAAGAAGTATTTTCAACTTGCAGGTGACGAATTTGGTGTCCCAGCTGAATTACTTGAAGCGATTGCATTTGTGAATACAAGATGGGTTCATATTGAGCCTGAAAAACTTGAACCAGCTTGCAATGGTAAACCGCCTGCTTATGGGATAATGGGCTTGCACGATGATAATTGGTTTGGACATAGTTTAGTTGAAGGAGCTAAATTGATTGGCGTTCCAGTGGAGGTCGTCAAGAAAGATTTATATCAGAACATAAGAGCTGCATCTGCGTTGCTTGCCAAACTTTCAAAGGAAAGGGGATTGAAAAAGGGAGTTGCAAAGATTGAAGATTATAAAGATGTCCTCGCAAAGTTCAGCGGAATTCCTCAACCAGAGATAGCTCAGATTTTTGCATACGATGTTTATAAGGTTTTGTCAACAGGGTTTGAAGGGTTTGGTATAAAGATTGAGAAAATGGAAATTGATATGTCAATTTTTCCAGATGATTTATTTGAAAGAGCAAATTTAAAAATTGTAAAGCCAGATGAAATAAATTCAGAAGATTATCCCCCAGCTGTTTGGGATCCGAGCCCAAATTATACAGAAAATAGACCTTACACAACAAGAATTGTAATTCATGTGACTCAAGGGAGTTTTGCTGGTTCAGTTTCTTGGTTGAAAAATCCAGCATCAAATGCGAGCGCACACTATGTTATTCGGAGTTCCGATGGGTATATAGTTCAACTTGTAAGAGAAAAAGACAAAGCGTGGCATGCAAGATGTTGGAATAATTTCACACTTGGGATTGAACATGAAGGTTGGATTCAAGAGCCAGATCGTTGGTTTACCCCTGTTATGTATCTTGAATCCGCCAAACTTGTGAGAAATATGGTTAATAGGTGGGCAATCCCGGTAGATAGTAATCACATAATTGGGCATAATTTCTGGCAACAACCGCAGTGGCCAGTTGTCCGTCAAGAATGGGATTTTGCCACTTATGACCCTATATCAACTTATCCTACATCCTGCAATAATCATACAGACCCGGGATCTGGATGGAACTGGAGTTATTATTTAAGTTTAATTCGTTCTAACCAAGTTCCGCCGAAAGTTATTTCAGTTGTGCCTGAGTCTGGGGCTCGTAATTTTCTTGCTTATAAATCTGTTGTGATTAATTTTTCTGTGCCAATGGATAAAGCATCTGTTGAAACAAATCTTATTATGACTCCCGCTGATACGGTGACATTTATATGGAGTTCTGATCAGCGAACGCTTGAGATAAAACCTAACAAGTTTTGGGAATTTTCAACAACATACACGATAAAGATTGATACAGGAGCTAAGAGTGTTTTTGGTTTAAAGATTGACGGTGATGGCGATGGAGTGCCAGGAGATCCGTATTACATTGAGTTTACGACGACCGCACCTGATATCTATCCCCCAATTGTTGAAAAGGGTTATCCAACGGGTGAGAATGTGAGTATATACGCAGAGATGAAATTTGTATTCAACGAGCCGATTGAAAGCGCAAGTTTGGCAAGCAGAGTTAAGTTAGTTGATGAAAATGATCAGACTATTTCAATTACTGGGGGTAAACATGTTATAAAGAATGACAAAAGTATAGTTACATTTAAACCTTCAAGCCCGCTTTCAAACGATAAAATTTACAAAGTTAAGTTTTTGGCTGGTCTAAAGGATTTATTTGGCAATGCAACGACATCTGATTATGTTTTTGTTTTCAAAACCGAGCCGGGGATTTTCTATCGTGGAAATGTAATTGATTCTTTTGAAACAATTGGTTCGTGGTGGAAACCAACTCAAAGCGGAAGCACAACAGGTATAGACACAAGCGTAACTAATTTCGTTATCTCCGGGGAGAAAAAGATAAGTGCTTCAAACTCTGGTAAATTAATTTATAAATTCACCGGTGAAACTGGCGGAGTTGTAAGAGTTTATAATTCCTCAAAGCCGACAGTTTCAGATGCGAGTGGAGATATTGGACTGTGGGTTTATGGTGATTTGAGTGGAAATCAACTTGAATTCTGGTTTTACAATCCAAATAATTACATTGTAAATCTTGGTCCTGTAAATTGGTATGGATGGAGGTTTATCTCATTCCCAATTTCGTCTGTTCCTGGCTCAAGCAAGCAATTTCACAGCATTGTCATAAGACAGTCCCAAGGTGCTGATAAAGAGGGAGAAATTTATTTTGATGATTTACAAGTTGGCGGAAGAATTACTGCTGTTGCAGATAATACATTGCCATTGGAATTTTCGCTTGAACAAAATTACCCAAATCCATTTAATTCATCAACCTTGATAAGGTTTAGTTTGCCTCAACGTATGTATGTTAAACTTTATGTTTACGATGTTCTTGGAAGGTTCATTGCTTCTGTTGTTGATGAAGAGCTTGAGGCTGGGATTCACACTGTAAAGTTTGAAGCGGAGGATTTGCCTTCGGGTGTTTACTTCTACAGAATTGAAGCTGGACAATTTCTCAAGGTTAGGAAAATGGTTTTGGTAAAGTAAAAGTCCCTGTCTCTTGTGTTTTGAATTGTGGGGGTGTTCAATAGCGATTTTACATTTTAAATTATCGGTTAAATTTGTTTTATTTTTTGTAGTTTCATAAATTGTTTTTGTGATAAGCTTGAAAAAATTTTTTGACGGTGATGAAGAATATCGCAATCCTTGGGTCAACTGGCTCAATAGGAAGAAATGCAATTGAAGTAATTAGAAATTTTCCTGACCGATTTAAGGTTACTTATCTTGCGGTAAATAAAAACATAGAGCTTCTTTTTGAGCAGGTAAAGCTCTTAAGACCAAGAGGTGTGGTGATTTTTGATAAAGAAAAAGCAAGGGAATTTTCAAATTTTGTCAATGGCGAGATTGAAGTTCTTTCTGGAGAAGAAGGATTGCTTGAGGTTGTTAGTAGAGATGATGTTGATGTTGTTTTAAATTCACTTGTTGGATTTTCTGGATTGAAGCCGACGATAAAAGCAATTGAAAGCGGAAAGAGAATCGCCCTTGCAAATAAAGAAACACTTGTTGTCGCAGGTGAGATAATCACAAAACTTTTAAAGGAAAATAATGTTGAACTTATCCCTGTTGATAGCGAACACAATGCTATTTTTCAGTGCCTCGTTGGAGAGAATGTTTCAGACATTAACAGAATAATTTTGACCGCCTCTGGTGGACCTTTTCTTTACAGGGATAAAGTTGAGCTTGAAAATGTAACAGTTGAAGAAGCGTTGAAACACCCAAACTGGAAAATGGGAAATAAGATAACAATTGACTCTGCAACTTTGATGAATAAAGGGCTTGAGGTGATAGAAGCACACTGGCTTTTTGGGTTAAGCGTTGATAAAATAAAGGTTGTAATTCATCCACAGTCAGTGATTCACTCCATGGTTGAATTTGTTGATGGTTCTATAAAAGCGCAACTTGGTGTGCCAGATATGAAAATTCCAATTCAATATGCTTTGACTTACCCTGAGAGAACCTATGCAGATTATGGTAGAGTGGATTTTGTAAAACTTGGTCAAATGACATTTCTTGAACCGGACCTTGATAAATTTGAATGTTTAAGAATTGCCTATGAGGTTGCAAGTATTGGAGGGACTTATCCGACTGTTTTAAATGCTGCAAACGAGGTTGCTGTTGAAGCTTTTCTTAATAAAAAAATCAAATTTACGAAGATACCAGAGATAATAAAGAGAGCAATTGATGCGCATAAACCTAAATTTAACCCTGAACTTGAAGACATTTTAAGGGTTGATTCAGAAACAAGAAAATTTGTAAAAAATTTGGAGGAAATAAGTTAAGATGGAGGTAATAAAGACAATATTTTACTTTGCTATAACAATTGGTGTTCTCGTTCTCGTCCATGAATTTGGTCATTTCATAGCTGCAAAGCTTTCAAAGATGCGAGTTGAGGTTTTCTCTATTGGATTTGGGACGAGGTTAATTGGCAAGAAAATTGGTGAGACAGATTATAGAATCTCTGCTTTTCCTTTGGGGGGTTATGTTAAAATTGCTGGTATGGTTGATGAAAGCTTGGATACAGGTTTCTTGGGTTCAAAGCCCGAGCCCTACGAGTTTAGAAGCAGACCGTTCTATCAAAAATTTTTTGTTATAACAGCTGGTGTAATTATGAACATGCTTCTTGCTGTGTTTCTTTTTTGGGCGGTTTTTATGGTTCAAGGTAAAACATTCAGAGATGTGAATGAGGTTGGATATATAGTTCCGAATTCGCCCGCTTTTGAAGCGGGATTTAAAGAAGGTGATAAAGTTTTAACTTTGAATGGGAAAAGGATAAATTATTGGGACGATATAATAAGAATAGCTTTCGTTGATGATTTGAACAAGGATCTTCTATTTGAGGTTCAGCGTGATGGCGAGAAAAAGTTTATATTGATTCCACGTGAGAAAATACCCGAGTTTTCATCTGAGGAAATTCTTGGAATTTTGCCTAAGCATATTGAAACGATGGTGATGGCAGTTGAACCAGGTCGTCCAGCTGAAAAAATTGGGATACAACCCAAAGATGTGATAATTTCGGCAAATGATGAAAGAATTTATAGTCCTTCACAACTTACATCAATTATAAGATCAAACGCTGGCAAAGAGATAACATTGAAAATAAAACGAAATGATAAAATTTTTGAACAAAAGGTAACCCCCGATCCTGATGGAAGAATTGGGGTGCAAATTACAGGCGTTTACAATGGTCCAGTGAAAAAAGAAAGCTATAATCCAATTGAAGCACTGTGGATTGGAGTTAGAGAAACCTATAGGGTTTCGGCTTTAACCATAAGTGGTATAAAACAGCTCATCACTGGGAAAATTCCTATTCAGAAGGGGATTGCTGGACCTATAAGAATTGCGAAATTTGCTACTCAAAGTGCGGATATAGGTTTTACCGCCTTCCTTGGATTTATGGCTATTTTAAGCATAAGTCTTGCATTTCTTAACATCTTCCCCTTCCCTGGACTTGATGGAGGACACCTTGCAATTTTGATAATTGAAGGAATTATAAGAAAGGAACTTTCATATAAAGTTAAAATTGCAATTCAGCAGGTTGGCATCGTCATTCTTATAATTTTGATGATATTTGTGCTTTATAACGATATCGTTCATTTTTGACTTGTGATTTTACTCACTGAATTAAAAACATGGCGAGATTTAAATTTAAAACGAGGATAAAAATAAAATTTTGGAGTGTGTTATGAAAAAATTTTTGATTTTTATACTTTTTACAACGCTTGCCCTTGGGCAAGTCAGGATACAAGTTACTGCTCCAGCCACACTTGACCAAGTGAATATCGCTGATCTTGATGTTAGTAAGTTAAAGGATTTACCGCTTTTATTTACTGTAATGATCACGAATTCTGGCGACCCGATCAGAGTGAAGCTGCATTTTCAAGTATTTGTGAGAATAGGGAATGAGCCTGAAGATATTTTAGCTGACGCATGGAGTTTGCCATTCACAGTGGAAAGGGGTGGATTAAGTTTTACCAATCAAGATCTTGCTTCGGGGCGAACGGGTATAAAAAGCGATGGAGGAAGAACGCAAATTTATGAGGATAAGATAAAAAGGATAAAAGATCTCGCTCAATCAACGGGAAGATTACCAGCTGGAAGATATAGGTTTTTGATTCAAATCTTGAACGAAGCGGAGCTTTCAATTCTTGACTCATGGGAGAAGGTTTATGAGGTGACGAATCCATCAAGGATTGACCTTGTTTCACCAGCGTATCAATCCGAGGTAAGGACGCAATTTCCAATTTTCAAGTGGATTGCTCCATATTTTAAAGAATTTGAGATTTCTGTTTATGAGAAGCTTCCGAATCAAGAAACACCTGAGGAGGTTGTTTCAGGTGATAGAAATTTGAGATGGAAGTATAAAACAACCGAAACTCAGGTTCAGTATCCTCAGGAAGCTCTCCCACTTGAAGATGGCAAGACATATTTCTGGTATGTTAAGTCATATATTCAGGGCAGTCGTGGGACGGAGGAGGTTAAAAGTGAAATATGGAGCTTTGATGTTAAGCTTGGTGTGCCAGTCACAACGAGAATAACCCCAAGCCTTACTCCCGATCAGAGGCGAAATCTTGAAAATCTTGTAAAGGTTTTAAGGTCAAGTGGCAATTCTGAACTTGCAGATTTGCTGAATGATATTGTGTCTGACCTTGTGATTTTAGTTGATGGAAGACCAGCAACCCCAGCTGAAATTGAGGAAATCCTTAAACTTTTAACGGACAAGGGTAAATACGAAGTAATAATTGAAGAAAAATAAATTTTGATTTGGAAAGATGAAAAGGGAAATTTTTAAACTTGGGCTAATTTTAACATTTGCAATTTTGTTTTTGGGTTTTGTTAGCTATGCTCCAACAATTGCTGTTATCCAACTTGTTAAGAACAAAGCATATCATAAACCGCCAAAAATTGAAGAATGGAAACCAGCTCAGAAAGGATTGGGGCTTGAATCTGGGGCACTTATCAAAACAGATGAAAAATCTTTTGTCCTTGTGAAGTTCCTTGACGGAAGTTTTCTCAGGGTTGATGAAAACACGGTGATTGAAATTGTGGGTGAAAATCCGAAAGGAAATTATTCCCGAAAAGTTAATATTGAAAACGGTGGTGTTGATTTCAAAGTGACGAAGGTTAAAGGTAAATTTGAATTTACAACACCTTTGTCCGTTGCTACAATAAGGGGGACGGAAGGAGTTTTAATTTCCAGAGCTGATGCGGATACTTTGATGGTTAGAGAAGGCATGGTTGATTTTTTGAACAAAATTTCAAATACAAGCAAAACTGTTGGAGCGGGGGAAATTGGAATATCAAGAAAGGATGGAGAAATTTTAACTCGCTCAATGACTGAATTTGAACTGAGGAAATCTCAAGAAATAAAAAGATCAATTGAAAAGAGGGAGATTGAGATAAGAGGTAAAACGGGGGAAGGAAAAGAAATCAAAATTAAAATCAAAGAAAAATAAATACCCCCATGCACAAAATTTTCGCTGTTTTTATTTTAATTTTTCTTTTTGTGACAATTTCCCCCGCCCAAACAAAATATGTTTTGAGCGTTGTCCCAACTCAAAAAGGTATAAGCGGGGAGAACTTAAAATTGAGAATTGAATTCGCAAATGTTGCAGAGATAGCTGAAGTAAAATTATTTTATAGGTCAGCTGGTGAAAGTGAATTTAATCAGATTGAAATCCCATTATCCCGTGAAAACATTGTGATTGTGACGATCCCCGGGAAGAATGTAAAGGCACCTTCGCTTGAAATGTTCATTGAAGTTGTGAATAAAAATCAAGAATTAAGTTATTTCCCGGGCAAAAGCAGAGATGAGTTTATGCAAGTACCTATTTCAGGTTCCGAGGACTCAGAAGCGATCATAATTTTAAGCCCTGAAAAAGGAGCAAGCCTTCGCCCGGAGGATTTGATTGTATCCGCTTCGCTTATAGAGGTTGAAAATTTTGACCCTGGGAAAACTCAAATCTTGTTTGATAATGTTGATGTAACAAATTGGGCAATGATTTCACCTGAACTTGTTACTTTCGTCCCCGATAATTTTAATTTTCAAATTAAACCCGGCGTTCACAAAGTCACTATAATTTTGAAAGATACACTTGGCAAAATCGTTGCAAGAACTTCGTGGGAATTCAATGTTTTGTCCCCTGTTGAGGTTGTGCAAAGAGAGAAGATAAATTATGGGGCGAATTTTGAACTTGAACTAAGGCAAGAATCGGTTAAAAATAGCAGTAATTTTTATATTCGTGGCAGGGGTAATTTCAATGGTAATTACAGATTTTTAAACTTTAACACAAATCTTTATTTGACAAGCGAAGAACGTTCAAATATTCAACCACAACATAGGTTTTTGATTGAGGGTAATTTGTCCGACTGGGTTAAAATTGGGTTTGGCGATGTTTATCCAAATTTTTCATCGCTTGTGCTGAGCGGATATAGAGTTAGAGGTTTCTATGGGAAAGTTGATCTCAGATATTTCCAAATTGAGGTTGTAAACGGTGAAACGAAAAGAGAGATTGAAGGGGCACTTTTAAGGGAAATACCTATTGATAGTTTATCAGAGACGCTCCCGCAAAATAGTATTTATGATACAGCGAGCGGGAAAGTTTTTGTTTATAATTATGGAGTTTACAAGAGAAATCTTTTCGCTGTAAAACCTGCCTTTAAGTTCAAGAAAAATTTTGAACTTGGTTTCACATATCTTGTTTCAGAAGATGATAAAGGGTCAATAAGGTTTGGTGGCAATCCACAAAAAAATGTCGTTTTAGGCTCAAATCTTTTGCTTTCTTTGGATAACACGAGGACTGAAATAAGGGCGCAAGGTGCGCTAAGCGTAAGAAATGAGAACTTGAAAGCGAAAAGCTGGACGGATGAGGACATTGATTCGCTTTTTAAAGATACACCAAGTTTGAGAGATAATTTGAAAAAGTACCGCCCTTTAATTGAAAAGTTTATACCAGTAAATCAATATGTAGTTCCAATAAATCCGCTTGGATTCTCCAGCCTTGCTTATGAGATCGGGGTGAACTTGAATTATTTTGGGAATTTTTTCAAGTTTGATTATATCTTTCACGGGAACGAGTATTTATCTTTCGGGCAACCATATTTGAGGCAAGATATTCGCGGGTTCAAAGTTTTTGATAGGTTGAGGCTGTTGAGAAATCAAGTATTTTTGACATTCAGGTTTGAAAATTTAAGTGATAACACAAAAAAACAGCGTGATTATACCACAAACTTTGTTACATGGGAAGTTTCGGCGATGTATTCGCCACTTATGAATTTACCAAATCTTTCATTAACATATTCGCAATCAACCAGTGATAATGGAGTGCCTAATGCGGATACACTTAGAGCATTGAATGTAAGTGTGAATAAGTTAAGTTTTGACATAAGTTACAGTTTTGAATACATATTTAGAAATCGTGTGAATTTCACCTTTTCTCTGACTGGCTCTGACGATAGAACGATATTAAATTCTGATTTTAAAAATGTGAATCTCCTTCTTTCGCTTTATTCTGATGTTAGAGAAAATATTCGTGGTAATTTTATATTGGCTTTTAACAGTTCAAAATTTAAAAGACCTATTTTTGATACTGCGAATAAGTTTATTGGGGTGCGTGATGAAAAGTTTAATTATGTTTCATTTGGTGGTGGAGCTGATTACAGACTTGGGAAGACGCGGGTTTGGGGTAATCTTGCACCAAGTTTTGGGGATTTGAGGCGACTTTATATTTATTTCGGTGGATCTTATGAGGTTGCCCGAAATCAAAGTTTAAATTTCAATTGTAATTTGCTTTTCTATAGCTATGTTGATGTGGTTGCGTATTTAACATACAGGATAAGTTTTTGAGAGATGGATAAGAAAGTTAAATATGAAGTTTTAAAAATTTCTCTGCTTGTTGCGTTTTTGAGCGCTATAATTTCTTTTATCACAGCTGAATATATTTCCACTTTAAAGGGGGTTGAGTTGAGGACGATAGATTTACGTTTTAATTACAGAGGAAGTGTTTTTAATTTTGCGGATTCCTCAGATATTGTAATTGTTGCGATTGACGAGTCTTCGCTTGATCGGGCTCCTCATAGGTGGCCATGGCCGAGAAGTTATTATGCTAAATTGTTAAGAAATTTAAAGAAAGCTGGGGCTAAGATTGTAGCTTTTGATATCAATTTTGATTCTCCCGATAGAAATCCCGAGAACGACGCTGAATTTAGAAGGGCGGTTGAAGAAGTTGGGAATGTAGTTCTTGCAGGTCGTGAGGCAAAAGGGGCAGCTTTAAAAGGTAGAATTATTGAAGCGAAAAATTTTCTGAGGAACATCTTCATTGGGACAATGGGTTCGTATCCGGGGATAGTTGAGGTTTTACGCGATTATGATGGCGTTTGCCGAAGATATGTGCCCGTTTTTTCCGCAGGTGATACAGTTTTCCCAAGCTTTGGACTTGCGATTTTGCTTTTATATTATGGATTTACAATTGATTCAGTTTATGATTTACCACCAAGGCATCCTTTTGAGAATGGTTTTTTTAAAATTGGCAGTTTGAAAATTCCCAAGTTTGATGATAAAACTTGGCTTATAAATTTTGCTGGACCAGCGGGGACTTTCAAATATATAAGTTTAATTGATGTACTTGATGATGAAGATTTTAAAACGAAGGATGAGCTTATATATGGCGATATAAACACATTTGATAACCCCGAATTTGGGCTTCTTCACGATAAGGTTTTCAAAGATAAAATTGTTATAGTTGGCAGTGCAATTCCAGAATTTAAAGGGGAGCTTGGTGATCTTTTACCAAGCCCGTTTGTTAAGGATGAGAGCAATCTTATGTATGGGGTTGAGATTCACGCAAACGCTGTTGCAACTATTCTTGAGCAAAAATTCATCGTTAAAATTTCTGGTTTTGCTTCATTTTTGATAATTTTTATGATTTCTTTGTTAAGTTTTGCGCTCGCTGTTGGGGTAAGACATTTAAAAATTCGCCCAGAATTTTTAACTGAAATCTTTGGGGTTTTAAGTTTAATTTTACTTTTTGTTTTGTGGAGTTTTGTTGTCATCATTTCTTTCAATAATAATTTCCTTCTCCCTGTGGTGTCACCAGTTCTTGGTGGCACTATTGCTTATATTGGTTCAATAGTTTATCAGTATTTAACCGAGAGAAAACAAAAAAAGCTCATAAAGACGATATTTGGCTATTATGTTCATCCTTCCGTCGTTAATCAACTTGTTTCAAATCCTGAACTTGTTCGTCTTGGTGGTGAGAAAAGGGAGATGACGGTTTTATTTTCAGATTTATGGAACTTCACAACTATAAGTGAAGCGTATCCACCAGAGTTTATTTTCAATCTTTTGAATGAATATTTTGATTCAATGACAAAAGTGGTATTCAAATACGGGGGGACGCTTGATAAATATATTGGTGATGCGATTGTTGCTTTTTGGGGTGCTCCAATTTATTATGAGGATCACGCTTTACGGGCATGTCTTTGTGCATTAAAAATGCAATTTGAACTTGAAAAATTGCGGATAAGATGGGAAAAAGAGGGGAAACCATTGCTTCATATGAGAATCGGAATTAACACTGGTGAAATGATCGTCGGAAACATTGGTGGTTACGGTAGATTTAATTATACAGTCATAGGGGATAGTGTAAACCTTGGTGCACGACTTGAGGCGATAAATAAAGAGTTTGGAACAAGCATAATCATAAGTGAATATACCTACGAAAAAGTTAAAGGTTTTTTCAAAGTAAGAGAGATAGGTGAAATAACAGTGAAGGGGAAAACAAAACCCGTAAAAATTTACGAACTTCTTGATGTTCTGCTCTCGGAGAAGAAACTTATCAAGGTTATGGAGTGAAGTTTTTGTTTTTTAGTCTGGTATAAATTATATAAATTCCATCAAGGACAAGCGACGGTTCATAAAAATCAATTACATTTGTTCGCTCAATTATTGTTTTTGCAAGCCCACCCGTTGCGATAACCTTTGAATGCTGACCTATGATATTTTTAATTCTTTTTATCATTCCTTCCATTGCGTCAATAGCTCCATACATTATCCCAGATTGCATACTTGCGACAGTGTTTTTCCCTATCACATCTCTTGGGAAATGAAGCTCAATCTTGGGTAATTTCGCGGCTCTTCTGTGAAGTTCAGCAGCGCTTGTTTCAATCCCTGGGGCTATAACTCCACCAAGATATTCACCATTTTCGGATACTACATCATAAGTTGTTGCTGTCCCAAAATCAACAACTATAATAGGTCCCCCATATTTTGTATAACCGGCAACGGCGTTGCACAGCCTGTCAGCACCTACAGCGCTTGGGTCATCATATAAAATTTTTATCCCGAGATCAATCTCAGCTGAAACGATAATCGGATCAATTTTGAAATGCTTTTGGCTCATCCAGACGAAAATATCTGTAAGATTCGGAACAACAGATGAAATCCCAACCCCACTTATACTTTTTATATCTATATTCACATCGTTGCAAAAAAATTTGACGAGAAACCAAGCTTCATCTTCTGTTCTCGTTATTAAACTTGAAACTCTCCAATCGTGAAGCAATTTCCCATTTTTGTAAATTCCGAAAACAGTGTGTGTGTTTCCAATGTCAATTGCCAGAAACATTTTCCGTTTGAGATTTTGTTTGAATTTCATTTATGAAAGAAATGATATGTTCCTTAATCTCATCTCTAACTTTTCTGAAAACTTTCATTTTTTCTTCTATTGTTCCAGTTGCTTCGGCTGGATCTTCAAAACTCCAGTGAATCCTTTTTGTCTCCCCAGGGAAAGTAGGACATGATTCCTTGGCTTTGTCACAAACTGTTATTACATAGTCAAAACTTTGTCCGAGAAACTCAGTTACGCTTTTTGATCTGTGATTTGAGATATCAATTCCAATTTCTTTCATTGCTTCAATTGCGAGAGGATGGACAAATGATGGGTGAGTCCCTGCAGAGAAAACTTCAAATTTATTATCCCCCAAATGTCTTAACAATCCCTCTGCCATTTGGCTTCTACAGGAATTTCCAGTGCAAAGGAAGAGAACTCTTATCATTTTCTAAATTTTTTTATTTGAAATGAAAAATAAAAAGGGAGACTTGCGTCTCCCTTTTAGAAAGATCACACTGGCAAGAGATATTTTTCAAGTTTTGCGAGAAGATTTTTCTTAGGCATCGCTCCGACTATTTGTTCAATGACCCGACCATTTTGAAAAAGCAAAAGAGTTGGGATGCTCATTATTCCGTATTTCATCGCCGTTTTTGGATTATAATCAACATTTAATTTCCCAACTTTTAATCTGTCAGCGTATTCATTTGCAATTTCTTCAATTATTGGAGCGATCATCCTACATGGAGCACACCACTCAGCCCAAAAATCTACAAGCACAAGCTTATCTGATTTAAGAACTTCATCCTCAAAGTTCAAATCAGTTAATTCAATTATGTTTTTTGACATTTTTATCCCTTGATTTATTTTGGAATTAGTTTGATATTTTTCTCTCCGAACAATTCTTTTAAACTGTTAATCAAATCAGTTGATGGTTTGACAAGGTTATAAGGAATTTCAAACTTTTGAACAAAAGTTCCGCTATTTACAACATCAATCTCAATTATGCAGTTTCCCTCTTCACACTTTCTGAGAAGTTCGGATAATTTTTCTACCTTTTCTGGGGTTTCATTTTTATCTACTGTAATGATGACTTTGTGTATAAATCTTTCCTTTGCCTCTTCAAGGGGACAAACTTCTTTGACAGTGATTCGCAAGGAATTCCCTTGCTTTTTTGCTTCACCCGTGACTAAAACGAGCGCTTCAACATAAAGATGCCTTGAATAATTTTTATAAACATCGCTGAAAGCAACACATTCTGCTTTTCCGGTGAAATCTTCAAGTTCAAAAATTAACATTTGATTTTTATTCTTATCAAGTTTTGTTTCCATGTCAGTTATAACACCACATACGCGGACGATCTCTCCGTCATGGACCGAATCTGGGTCTCCAAGTTTTGCAGTTGAAAAAGTTTGAACCTCGTCAAAGTATCTCATTAGCGGATGTCCTGAAACATAGAAACCGAGGACATTCCTTTCATATGAGAGTTTTTCCATTTCACTCCAAGGTTCAACATTTGGAAGCGGTGGATAATTTTCTTCTGTTGAACTGTTGCTGAAAAGATCAAACAGACCCACTTGCCCGTTTTTCTTGTCCTTCTTGGTTTTTTCACCATAGTTCATTGCCATTTCCACCGCTTGCAGAAGCTGTGCTCTATGTCCACAGTTTAAGGAGTCAAACGCACCTGCTTGGATCAAGCTTTCAATTGCTCTTTTATTAACAACTCTTAAATCAACTCTTGCGCAGAAATCAAATAAATTTTTAAATTTGCCCCCCTCGTTTCTAACTCTGATTATTTCATTTACTGCGTTCTCACCAACATTTTTAATTGCACCAAGCCCAAACCTTATTGTTTTCTGATTTATGACCGTGAAATCAAGATTACTTTCATTGACATCTGGAGGTAAAACTTTAATTCCCATCCTTCTACAATCTTCAATAAATTGCACTATTTTATCTGTGTTGTTCAATTCGCTTGACATTGTCGCAGCCATAAATTCAGCAGGAAAATGAGCTTTAAGATACGCAGTCTGATATGCAAGATAGGCGTAGGCAACAGCATGACTTTTATTAAATCCATATGATGCAAATTTTTCAAGCATGTCAAAAATTTCTTCAGCAGTTTTTTTATCAACCCCATTTTTAACAGCGCCGTCAATAAACTCATTTCTTTGTTTTGCCATAAGTTCTTTGTCCTTTTTACCCATGGCTCTTCTCATAAGGTCAGCTTTTGCAAGCGAAAATCCAGCAATCTGATTTGCAATTTGCATCACTTGCTCCTGATAAACAACAATTCCAAATGTTTCTTTTAAAATCGGCTCAAGCTTTGGATGGAGATATTCAATAGGTTTTCGTCCGTGTTTTCGTTCAATGTAATCATCAATCATATTTATTGGACCTGGTCTATAGAGTGCGTTCATCGCAGCAAGGTCATTAATGTTAGTTGGTTTTAACCTCCTTAGGTATTCTTGCATCCCAGAACTTTCAAATTGGAAAACCCCAACTGTTCTACCCTCACCAAGAAGTTGATATGTTTTTTCATCATCAAGTGGTATTTCATCAATGTTTATTTCAATTCCATAATTTTGCTTAACTAGTTTTAATGTGTTAACTATGACGGTAAGCGTTCGTAACCCAAGCATGTCAACTTTTAGAAGCCCGGCTTTCTCAAGATAATCTTTATCATACTGTGTCATCAATTCAGTTTGTGGAGTTTGATAGAGTGGAACATAATCGCTTATGTCCCCGGGTGCGATGACGATCCCTGCAGCATGTGTTGAAGGATGGCGATTTAAACCCTCAAGAATAAGTGCATATTTGACGAGTTCTTTTAATTTAGGATCGGTTGTATTTTTAAGCCATTCAAGTTCAGGTCTCTCAAGCGCTTCATTTAAAGGCAATGGTTTACCCAGCTGAACAGGTATATTTTTCGTAATTGAATCAACTACTTGAAGTGAAATTCCAAGAACCCTTGCAACATCTCTTACCACTGCACGAGATGAAAGAGTTCCAAATGTTATTATCTGCGCAACGGATTTCTCACCATATTTTTTCTTAACATACTCAATCACGAGCTCTCTTTTATCATCCGCAAAATCAATGTCAATGTCCGGCATTGAGACTCGTTCGGGATTCAGAAATCTTTCAAAAAGTAAATCATGCTTTAGGGGGTCAATATTTGTAATTCCAAGTGCATATGAAACTATTGAGCCTGCAGCTGAACCACGCCCTGGACCAACAGCGACTCCCATCTTTCTTGCTTGATTTATAAAATCATGCACAATGAGAAAGTAAGTTGAAAATCCCATCCTTTTAATCACATCAAGTTCATATTTGAGCCTATCTTCAACTTCTCTGGTTATTGTTTTGTATCTTTTCTGCAACCCTTCCCAGGCAAGTTTTTCAAGATATTCATCCGGGGTTTTTACGCCAGCGTCTTCCGGAATTGGAAAATGGGGCAGATAATTTTTCCCGAGCTCAATTTCAAGATTACATTTCTCTGCGATTTCAAGCGTTGTTTCAATCGCTTCGGGAAAATCTTTAAATGCTTGATACATCTCCTCAGCTGTTTTGAAATAAACTTGATCTGTTCCATATTTTAGTTGGTAGATGTCCCTGACGGAATTTTTATCTTGAATTGAAATGAAAATGTTGTGAGGAATCGCGTGTTCTTGTTTAATGTAGTGACAATCGTTTGTAGCAACGAGTTTTATCCCTAATTCTTTTGAAAGCCGTGGCATCCCTTGTAAAACAGGTTGTTCTTTATCTATGAAGTGATTTTGAACTTCAAGATAAAAATCATCCCCAAAAATTTCTTTAAATTTTTTAGCCATTTTCTTAGCACCTTCATAATCACCATCAACAAGGTAAGTTGAAACAACACCACCGATGCATGATGAAAGGGCTACAAGTCCATCTTTATATTTTTCAAGGACTTCAAAATCAATCCTCGGTTTATAGTAAAATCCTTCAGTGTGACCAATGGTGATTAGTTTTATCAGATTTTTCCAACCAATTTCATTTTTCGCAAGCAGAACGAGATGTTTGTAATGTGTTTTTTTATTTCTCACCGCAAGATCTGATTCTTCATCTTTGCTTCCCTTCGTTTTATCAAATCTTGATCCTTCCGTGACTATGTAAACTTCACTCCCAATGATCGGTTTTATACCTGCTTCCTTTGCTTTAATGTAAAACTCAAGTGCACCGAATAAAACTCCGTGATCGGTTAACGCAACTGCCGACATTTTGTTTTGAACGGCAGATTCAATAATTCCATCAATTGTGCTTATGGCATCAAGAATACTGTAGTGGGAATGATTGTGGAGATGAACAAACTCCGCCATTTATCACCTTTGTTTTTATTTAACAGCTTTGGAAATAGGGACACGAAAATATAAAAAGTAAGTTTTAAAAATTCAAAAATTTAATTCGTAAGTTTGGGAAGGTAAGACAGGTTAAGACAGAGTTTAACACATTGCGCGGGGTTTTTTTAATAACAAGCGCCAAATTAATTCGTCTTTTTATTCCTAAAGATAAAAACGAAATTATTTTTGGATCTCGCCTTTTTATTTCGTAAGGTCATAAATTGCAAAATTTGAAATGTAAACAGGTCTATCAAGTGATGAATATCTTGTAATAACTTTTATGATATTAGCTGGTTCATCAAAGGCTCTTGCTTCAAGTATGGCGGTTTTACCATTGATCAAACATTTCAAAGAATTTCCTTTAACTTCAATTATGACCTTGTTCGTTGCATTTATGTCAAGATTTAAAGAAGTTGACACTCTTTCACTTTTGACTCTGTGATACTCTATCTCTACTTGATTTAGTTCTTTTCCGTAAGCTGTAGCAAAAAGTATAGTAACAGTGCTGTATCCAAGTATAACATCAAATTCAAGGCGATAATTTTGAGGCAATGTTTCAATTGCCGGTTTTGCTTTGAATTCACTTGAAAATATCTTCATCCATCTTTTGCCTTTATATGTTACAACTTCAGCACTTCCAATCTCAACTTCCCATTTAGATGGTGTTTCTCCCTCATTGTATCCTGTGAAATTATCAGAGAAAATTACTATGCCAGATGTTTCAGATTTTGTGGTTGCGGGTTGTTCAGCTTTCTTTTCTTCAGCTTGAGTAGTTTCTTCTTTTTTCTCTTTGCCTTTATACTCACCTTTAAACTTTTCTCTAACTTGTGCATCAAGGGTAGAAAAGGAGAATAAGATAACTAAAATTAAAATTGCCAATTTCATTGTTGCCCTCAAAATTTAGTTTGAAAATTAGTTAAAACTTTATTATGGAGTTGTTCCAAATATGAGATCCCAGAGCGGACTTGAAACACCAAAAGCTCTATCAGGTGCTTTATAATGATGTTGTAAATGATGCTTCCAGAGATAACGGAGTTTATTTTTAGGTGGTTTGAAATGATGAATTGCATAGTGCGTCATATCGTAAATTATATAGCCCATGACAAAACCCGGGAAAAACGAGAAAGCATAAATTCCAAATGAAAATCTGAAGATGTACCAGAAAATTAAAGCGAGAATTAAACTTGCAGCTGGAGGCATTACAAGTCGTTTCGGGTCATTTGGATATTGATGGTGAACGCCGTGGATCATAAATTGTATTTTAAAGCCAAGAGATGTTTTGGGTTCAAAGTGAAAAACAAATCTATGTAAAAGATATTCAGCAAGCGTCCATGAGAAAACGCCACTTGCAAAAAGTCCAGCGACTGTAAGGGATTTAAAATTTAGTTTATTCAACGAATAGAAAATTAAATATGAAACAATTGGTAGATATATCACAGCTGGGGTTAATGGGTGAGTTTTCGTTAGTGTTTCAAGGAATTTATTTTTAAAAATCGTCGCCGAACCTTTTTTAGGATAAAGATAATCGGGTATTCTGGTAGATGCCCTGACGTATTCAGCCATGTTGTTATGCCCCATATTTTATTTTTGTGAATTTAATTTAAAAAATGCCACAAATAAAAGCAAGCCAAACCCGAAAAGGCATTTAATTTGACTTTTAAATTTTAAAGCATTATATTTACATCGTAGATATTTGATATCCAAAATTAATGGTATAATTTATGATAGTATCAAAGACACTTGATTATGCGGTAAGAACATTGATATACCTTGGCAAGCGACATGGTGGTGGAACAGTTTTGATGAAAGAGATAGCTGAAAAACAGAAGATACCGTTGAGTTATTTAGCTAAGGTTATGAGGCAGCTTGTAAGGGCTGGGATAGTTTTTTCAGAATACGGACCAAATGGTGGATATTCATTGAAGAAATTGCCATCAGAGATAACATTGAGGGATGTTTATGAAGCTGTTGAAGGGGAGTTAAGGATGGTTGAGTGTTTTGATGTTCCTGGGTCAGTTTGTGTTTTTACTTCTTGTTGTGGGCAGGCGGATATATGGCATGAGGTTGAGAAAAAATTTATAGATATTCTTGAAGGCATAACCATTCAAGATGTAATTGCACGTGATTGTGTTTATTCAGAAAAATTCTTAACAATAAACAAAAGGGAGAAAAGACATGCCAACACTTGAGGTTAGAGATTTATATGTGAGCGTTGATGGGAAAGAGATTTTGAGAGGGCTTAATTTCGCTGTTAATAAAGGTGAAGTTCATGCGTTGATGGGACCGAATGGCTCTGGGAAAAGCACGCTTGCTTATACAATAATGGGTCATCCAAAATATAAGGTTGAAGGCGGAGATATTTTGTTTGAAGGTAAAAGCATACTTGAGATGAAGCCAGATGAGAGAGCAAAGCTTGGTTTATTTCTTGCATTTCAATATCCTGTTGAGGTTCCTGGGGTTACTCTTTTTAATTTTTTGTGGAAAGCGATACAGGCTAATAATCTTGATCCAAGGGTGGAACGTATATCCTGGTTGCCGAAATCAGTGGTTGATTATAAAAGGGAGTTGATAGATAAAATCAAGAAGTTAAATATGAGTGAGATTTTTGTTTATAGACCTATTGGGGTTGGATTTTCAGGTGGTGAAAAGAAGAGGATGGAAATTTTGCAGATGGCGATGTTAAAGCCAATTATAGCTTTTCTTGATGAACCTGATTCGGGACTTGATATTGATTCTCTTAAGATTGTGGCTGATGTTGTGAATTCAGTGCGTACCCCGGAGCTTGGTATAGTGATGATAACTCATTATCAAAGGATTTTAAATTACATAAAGCCAGATTTTGTGCATATAATGCTTGATGGTAGAATCGTTAAATCTGGTGGACCTGAGATAGTTGAGAAGCTTGAGCAAGAAGGTTATGCTTGGATCAGGGAAACGGCTGCTGAATCAGCAGATTAAAAATAAAAATTAAAATGGAGAAATTAACATGCAAGCAACGGAAAGAAAAATAGATATTGATTATACAAGATATGACTTTAAGGATGAAATAAAATATATTTATCAGGCAAAGCGTGGTTTAAGTAGAGAAGTTGTTGAGGAAATCTCATATTGGAAAAATGAACCTGAGTGGATGCGGCAGTTTAGATTGCATTCGCTTGATGTTTTTCTCAAAAAGCCGATGCCGACCTGGGGAGCTGATCTTTCCGAGATAAATTTTGATGAATATATTTATTACATAAAGCCGACGGATAGAAAGGGCAAATCCTGGGATGAGGTCCCAGAGAAAATAAGGCAGACATTTGAACGGCTCGGGATACCTGAGGCTGAGAGAAAATTCCTTGCAGGGGTTGGAGCCCAATATGAATCCGAGGTTGTATATCACAGCCTGCGTGAGGATTTGATGAAAAAAGGTGTGATTTTTACAGATATGGATACTGCGGTTAGAGAATATCCTGATATAGTGAGAAAGTATTTTGGCACGGTTGTGCCACCTGAAGATAATAAATTTGCAGCTCTTAACAGTGCGGTCTGGAGTGGTGGAAGTTTTGTTTATGTTCCGAAGGGTGTTAAGGTTGATTTTCCGCTTCAAGCGTATTTTAGGATAAATGCAGAAAGCGTTGGGCAATTTGAAAGAACGCTTATCATTGCGGAGGAAGGCGCAAGTGTTCATTACATTGAGGGTTGTACAGCTCCTATTTATAGAGAAGATTCACTTCACAGTGCTGTAGTTGAGATCATAGCCCTTCCCGGTTCCCATGTCAGATACACGACTGTTCAAAACTGGTCAAAGAATGTTTATAATCTTGTTACGAAGAGAGCAGTTGCTTACGAGGGAGCTTTCGTTGAGTGGGTTGATGGGAATTTGGGTAGCAAGGTGACGATGAAATATCCAGCGGTTTATCTTCTTGGTAAGGGTGCTAAGGCGGAAATTCTTTCAATTGCTTATGCAGGTGCAGGGCAGCATCAAGATACAGGGGCAAAGGTAATTCATGTGGCTCCTTATACAACGAGCAACATCGTTTCAAAATCAATAAGCAAAGATGGAGGTAGAACAAGTTATAGAGGTCTTGTTAAGGTGCAAAAGGGAGCAATTGGTGTTAAGTCAACAGTTAGATGTGACGCTTTGATGCTTGATGAGTTCTCAAGGTCTGATACTTATCCTTATATGGAGATAGAGGAGGAACTTGTAAGTATCGGTCATGAGGCAACCGTTGGCAAGATAAGTGAAGATCAACTTTTTTATCTTATGAGCAGAGGATTGACCGAAAGTGAGGCATTGACACTTGTTGTTCTTGGTTTCATTGAACCATTTGCGAAGGAGTTACCGCTTGATTATGCTATTGAACTTAACAAACTTATAAAACTTGAGATGGAAGGAGCGATTGGCTAAATAAAAATTTCGGAGGTGAGTGAAATGCCATTTTTCATAGTTCAACATAGACATGAAGCAAATAATTGCCCTGCACGAAATCCAGAACTTGGGCAAATTCTTCTTAAACATCTTGCTTCTGCAGGGGATTATAAAGTTGAAATTAAATCCGAAGGTGTTGTTGATGGATCACATAGATTATTCTTGTTCATTGAGTCGGAGAGCCGTGAGAATGTTGAAAATTTCATGAAACCATTTTCTCAATTTGGTGAGGTTGAGATTTTATCTGCTTCGCTTTGCGAATCCGTCGTCCAAAGAGGCGGTTGCTAATTTATTCAAAATTTTTTAACTTTAACCGAAAACTAATTTGCTGGAGATAGAGTAAATGTCAGAAATTGTATTGCCGAATTGTTTAGCCCATGAAACAATAGATAAACTTTCAACCCAGAGAAACGAACCCCTTTGGTTTCGGGAAAGGCGAAATCAGGCTTTTGAAATTTTAGATGAATTAAACCTGCCCGAATCAAAATATACGAAAATAAAAGGATTCAAAGCAGAAGTTTTAAATCCATTTCTTGTCGGTAACCCTGATAAAGTTCTTTTTGATGCAGGTAAACTTGACATCTTCATCGTTCAGGCGAATACATCAACAAAGTATAAAATTTCGCCTGAATATCGTGATAAAATTATTCTGATGCCACTTGTAGAAGCACTTGATAAATATGGGGATCTTGTGCGAGAGAAGATATTTACAAAATTCAGATATGACCAAAATAAATTCACAGCGTTACATCTTGCATTTTTAAATTCTGGTGTTTTTGTTTATGTTCGTGATAATGTTGAGCTTGATAAGCCGATTTACATCGTCAATGAGGTTCAATCTGAAAATGTGGGGATATTTTCACATAATTTGATAGTGATTGGGGAAAATTCGCATGTGACCATTGTTGAGGAAAATCATTGCTGTCTTGGGAGTGAATATGCGGTTGTGACAAATGTTAGTGAGATATTTGGGGGCGAAGGAAGCGGTATCAATTTCATCAGTATAAATAACCTTGGTTATGGGATTTATAACTATATTGAGAGAATTTTCAGTGCTGAAAGGGATGCGAGGATAAACTTTATTGGAAACTGGCTTGGTGGTAGATTTACGATCTCCAAACATTCTGCGTTGCTTGAAAGACCTGGTTCGGAATTAAGGGATGTTCAAATTGCTTTTGGCAATGGATCACAGCATTTTGATTTGACAAGTTACACACAACATTTAAGTCCATATACGAAAAGTAATGTTGTCATGCGTGGCGTTGTGAAGGATAAAGCGAGGGTAAATTTTTATGGACTCGTTGATATTGAAAAAGATGCTCATGATTCCGATTCGTTTTTAAGTGAACATGCGATGCTTTTAAACCCAGGTGCGAGGGCAAATGCGATACCCTCACTTCAAATTAAAAATGCAAATGTAAGGGCTGGGCATGGAGCAACAGTTGGTCAGATTGACGAGGAACAAATTTTTTATCTTATGACCCGAGGGTTGAATGAAAGTGAAGCGAGAAAAACAATTGTTGAAGGTTTTCTTCTCCCAGCGTTTGATGAAATAAGAATTGATTTCGTTCGGGAAAGGATTCAGGAGATGATCCATCAAAAATGGAATATATAAAAATAAAGTTCTGCTTTTTCAATGGACGAACTTCAAATGGAAATCCTTCTTGACCATTATCAAAACCCGAGAAACTTTGGGCACCTTGAAAATCCAGACATAGTTCACGAGGAGGGGAATCCTTCGTGTGGTGATCAGATAAGAATTGAAATTAAACTTGAAGATAACAAAATAGCTGATATTAAATTTACGGGGAAAGGCTGCACGATAAGTCAGGCGTCAGCTTCAATTCTTACAGAAATTGTTAAGGGGAAATCGCTTGATGAGGTTAAAAATTTTAGCAAGGAAGATATGCTTAATGCTCTTGGAATACCAATCAGTCCGATAAGGCTGAAGTGTGCACTTCTTGGATTAAAGGTTTTAAAGGCTGGTATTTATGGGATTAACACCTGGCCTGGTGAAGAGGATTAAAAACAAAATTTTCCATCTGTTATGACAACTGCTGGTGAATATATTGAAATTGCAAATGTAAATGATGTCAGGAGTGGTGAATTTAAGGTTTTTGATGTAAATGGCGAGTCAATAATTTTGATAAATCTTGATGGTGAATTTTTTGCTTACAAAAATCAGTGCTCACATATGGAACTTGAACTAAGTGATGCGGAGATTGAGGGTGAAATTTTGACATGTCCTTGGCATGGTGCACAGTTTAACATAAGAACTGGTGATGTCGTAAGGCTTCCAGCTTCTGAACCGCTTGAAAAATATGAGGTTAAAGTTGAGGGCGATAAAATCTTTATAAAAATTTAAAAAGAACCAACCATGAAAAAGCAACATCAAGAAATTTTAACAACGAGAATTGATCTTGAGAAAATCAGAAACGATTTCCCCATCTTGAATCGGATTATTAATGGACATCAAGTTATTTATTTTGACAATGCAGCGACAACACAAAGACCAAGACAGGTTATTGAGGCAGTTAAAAATTTCTATGAAACCATGAATGCAAACATTCACAGGGCGGTGCATACTTTGAGTTATGAAGCAACCGTTGCTTATGAAGAAGCACATAAGAAAGTCGCCAAATTTATCAATGCTCGCTCATGGCGTGAAATAGTTTTTACAAGGAATGCAACAGAAGCTGTCAATCTTGTTGCTTATGCATGGGGGTTAGCAAATTTGAAAGAGGGAGATGAAATAGTTGTCACAATCATGGAACATCACTCAAATATCGTCCCTTGGCAATGGCTTAGAAAATTTAAAGGTATAACTTTAAAATTTGTTGATATCACGGATGATGGTTATTTAAAAATTGATGAATTTGAAAAATTGATAACCGAAAAAACAAAGCTCGTTGGTGTAGTCCATGCTTCAAATGTTCTTGGGACTATCAACCCGGTTAAAGACATAGTTAAAATCGCAAAGTCTAAGGGAAGCTATGTTTTAATTGATGGAGCGCAATCAGCTCCGCATATAAAAATTGATGTTCAGGATATAGGATGTGACTTTTTTGTTGCGTCAGGGCATAAGATGCTTGGACCAACTGGGATAGGTTTTCTTTATGCTCGGCGTGAGATACTTGAGCAAATGGAGCCATTTCTTTATGGTGGAGATATGATAAGCACTGTTACAATTGAAGGTGCAACTTGGAATGAGTTGCCATGGAAATTTGAAGCTGGGACGCCAAATGTTGCTGGTGGTATTGGACTTGGTGTAGCTGTTGATTATTTGCAGAGCATCGGAATAGATAAAGTTTTTGAGCATGAAAAAGAGTTGTTAAATTACGCTTTTGAAAAAATGGCAGATATTCCTGATATAGAAATTTACGGACCTAAGAAGAATCGGCTTGGTGTTATCTCGTTCAACATTCGGGGTATTCATCCGCATGATATTGCTGGCGTTCTTGATCAACACGGTATCGCTGTTCGTTCAGGGAATCACTGTACCCAACCACTTCTTGCACGGCTTGGGGTTGATAACACAGTGAGGGCAAGTTTCTACATTTACAATACATTTGAAGAAATTGACAGATTTGTTGAAGCTTTGAAAAAAGCTGTTAAAATTTTCAAAAGATAAAATTTTTCAATGTGATGACCCTGCGGTTTCCAATATATCTTGATAACCATGCGACGACGCCTGTTGATCCGCGTGTCCTTGAGGCGATGCTTCCTTACTTTACTGAAAAATTTGGGAATTCCGCAAGTCGTCAACATCAATTTGGCTGGGAAGCTGAAGCAGCGGTTGAAATGGCGCGAAAGCAAGTTGCAGATCTAATTAACGCAAATCCAAAAGAAATCATCTTCACAAGCGGGGCAACTGAATCAATAAATTTGGCTCTGAAAGGAATTGCATTAGCTTATTCTGAAAAAGGTAAACATATAATCACCACTCAAATTGAACATAAGGCGGTGCTTGACTCGTGTAAGCGATTGGAAAAGATGGGCTTTAAGGTTGATTATGTTCGTGTTGATAAATATGGGCTCGTTGATCCAGATGAAATTAAGAAAAAAATTACTTCCGAGACTATCCTTATAAGCGTAATGTTTGCAAATAACGAAATCGGGACAATTGAACCAATTGAGGAAATTGGGAAAATATGTTCTGAGTTCGGTATTTTATTCCATACGGATGCAGCACAAGCTCTGGGCAAAATCCCAATTGATGTTCAAAGGTTAAATATTGACCTTATGTCAATGTCTGCACATAAACTTTATGGACCTAAAGGTGTCGGTGCGTTGTTTATAAAAAAGAAGATGCCAAGAATTAAAATTGTACCTATTATTGATGGCGGTGGTCATGAGGGTGGACTAAGGTCTGGGACTTTAAATGTTCCAGGAATTGTTGGGTTTGGGAAAGCATGCGAGCTCGCAAAGGTTGAAATGAAAGATGAATTTGAAAGAATCAAAAAACTTCGTGATAAGCTTCAGGATGGAATTATGGGCTCACTTGATGATGTTTATTTAAATGGTCATCCTATTCAGAGATTGCCCAATAATTTGAATTTGAGTTTTGATGGTGTTGAAAGTGAAGCAATGCTTATGGGGATGAAGGAAATTGCTGTATCCACAGGCTCTGCCTGTTCGTCTGCAACAGTTGAAAAATCGCATGTTTTGAAGGCAATCGGCTTGAATGATGATCTCATCGCAGGGGCTATAAGATTTGGAATCGGAAGATTTAATACAGGGGAAGAGATTGATTATACAATAAATCGTGTTGTTGAAGTTGTCAAACATTTGCGGAATATCTCGCCAAAGTATAGATTAAAAAAAGAAATGTCAAAAATTTAAAAATAAACCTAACTTTGAACAGATGAAAGAAATGAAAGAACTTCAGATTTTAAAAGACAACTGGGAGGAATTTCTAAAGTTCATGAAAGCTCGTTACCCAATTTATCATCTTTCAAATGTTTTCGTTAGGGATATTGAGTATGCGATAAGAGATTATTTCCTTGATAGAGGAGAGAAGATAAGCTTTGCTGAGGCGGAGTATCTTGCACAAAAATTTGCCGAGTTTTTGGTTGAAAAAGGAGTTTTCAGGGTCATAAAAAATGAGTTCAATAGGGTATGGAGTCTAAACTATCCAGCCTTTAAGAAACCGAGTGTTCAAAAACAGGAAAAATAAAAAACTTAACAACGGAGGAATAAATGGAGCAGATAGGTCAGGAACAAATTGAAAAAATCAAAATTACAGATAGAGCAGCTAAGGAAATAAAACAAATCATTCAAGATAACAATATCCCTGCGGAATATGCTTTGAGAGTTGGTGTAAAGGCGGGAGGATGTTCGGGGTTTTCGTATGTTTTGTTATTTGATGAGGTAAGAGAGAATGATGTTGTGTTTTTATCAAATGGGATAAAGGTGACCATTGATCCCAAGAGCTTATTTTATCTTGAGGGAACGGAGCTTGATTTTATTGATAGTTTAATGGGGCGTGGTTTTGTTTTCCATAATCCGAACGCAACGAGAAGCTGTGGCTGTGGTCATTCGTTCTCTGTGTAAAATGGGGCATGGTTAAAAAATCAAAGCTGAGGAATTAACTTATGGTCACGCGAAGAAAATTTTTGAAAGGAATTGGATTAGCTTTTCTTTCTATTCCCTTTATCAAGTTTTCAAATTTATTTTCACA
>NZ_CZVH01000022.1:0-24882 GCF_001458555.1 Candidatus Kryptobacter tengchongensis
CCAAAGGGCGATAATAAATATCCAGGCGTAACCCCGGCATTTATAATCTATAATTTAATTCACAGATACACTGAACCTGGGGATTTAGTTTGTGACCCTATGGCTGGTTCAGGAACTACGATTGATGTTTGCAAGGAAGAAAAGCGAAAGGTTATCGCCTTTGATATTGTTCCAACCAGGTCTGATATCATTCAAGCAGATGCAAGAAATCTTCCTTTGAAAGATAATTCGGTTGATATGATTTTCATTGATTCACCATATGGAGACAATATAAAATATAATGACCATCCTCTAAATATCGGGCATATACCCGCAAGTGAAGATAAGTTTTACGATGAGCTTGAGAAGGTGATGGTTGAGTGCCATAGAGTTTTAAAGGATGAGAAAATTTTAGCGTGGCTTATTGGAGACCAATGGGCAAAGGGAATTTTTATTCCTGTTGGTTTTAAGGTTTACGAGAGGTTGACGAAATACTTTGAGCCGGTTGATGTCATTTGCGTTGTAAGGCGGAATCAGTCCTCAAATACACCATTTTGGCACAGTCAGGCAATCAAACATAACTTTTACTTAAGGGGATTTAAATATCTTATCATCGTGAGAAAAACTCAGGCGAGGAAGGATAAGAAAGTCAAGATAAAGTGGGGGTATTATGAAAGATAAGAAGCAATTTACTGATAAGTTGAAAAAACAAATTTTGGAAGAGATCAAAAAGCGTGGGTTAAATGATTTATCTTTAATCCTTAATGATGCTCGCCGTAAGTATTTATCCAAAATTAAAAAGTATAAAATAAAGGATGCTGAACAATCATGGAAACCATTTAAGGGGAATTTTTTGGAAGATGTGATATTAGGTTATATAATTGAGGAGATTAAAAAGGCAGGATTAGAAGTAGAGAAGGGAAGACCACTTGAAAAAGCAAGAGATGATAAATTGGGGGAGTGCTTATCATTAGTAAAGCGAAAATTAGCTATTGACTACGGAGAATTTGGTTTACATTTACCTGACGCTGACTTAATAATATATGACCCCAAAGAGTGTAAACCCATTGCGGTAATATCTTCAAAAGCAACTTTACGTGAGAGAATTGCTCAAACTGCTTACTGGAGTATAAAACTGAAGCAAGGCAATGTGACAAGAAATATAAAAGTTTTATTTATAACTCTTGATGAAGATAAAGATTTAAAATTGAAAGAACCTGCGAAGAAAGGCAGAGCGATAGCTGAAATAGACATAGATTGCACTTATGTAATAACTGATGATAAGATTGAAGAGAGTGATAAAGTTAAAAAAATAGATAAATTCTTTGATGACTTGAAAAAGTTTGTTTAGTTTTTACCCTTCCTCTTGCAAAGATTGGGATGTTGGGATTAAATTTAAACGGTTTTAAAAATAAAATTTTCAAATTTTGATGAAGCACATTTATACCATTTTATCGTTGTTAATTTCATTTTCACTTCTTGCTCAGCCGAAGTTTGAATTTCGGGGTTTATGGGTTGCAACGAGTAGACTTGATTTTCCCCTTTCAACAAGAGCAAGTGAGCAAAAACAAGAACTTGATAGAATTGTTGATGTTGCCAGAGCAGGGAAATTTAACGCGATTGTCTTTCAAGTGCTTTCAAGAGGACAAGCATATTATGAGTCAAACATAGTCCCCTGGGCTTCATATCTTACATCACCTTTGATGGTTGATCAAGATGGAACGCTTTATCCAAATCTCGGCACACCTCCAGGAACAAAAGAAGATCCTCCACAATTTTACGATCCATTGAAATATCTCATTCAAAAAGCAAAGCAATATGGAATTGAAGTTCACGCTTGGCTAAATGTCTATAACCTTTTAACCTTACCTGATACGAGTTACCGACTTGCCGTTTCACAGCCAAGGCATATCGCAATTGATGAAAACAATCGGTGGAACACAAAACTTTTTGCAAAAAATTCTTCAGGCGAGTGGTTGATCACATCTAATAATCATAAACTGATCTGGCTTGATCCCGCAAATCCATTTGTTAGAAATTATCTTGTAAGCGTAGTTGTTGAGCTCGTTAAAAACTACGATATAGATGCCATTCATTTTGATTACATTCGTTTCCCAGGGGCATATACTTATGGTGATTCTTTTAATTATTATTTTTCCGACAGGAGCGATGTTGTGAATGGAAATCCATATGGTTTATCAAGAGATGATTTCGCCAGGCTTTCAATTGAAAGATTTGTAAGGGCAGTTTATGATACTGTTAAAAAATTAAAACCATGGGTAAAGGTTGGATCTACAACTCCAGGTATTTATCAAGGTTGGCGTCTTCCGATAAATCAAGCATTTTTTGACATTTATCGTGATGGGAGAAGTGACCCGAGAAAATGGGCTCAGCTTGGAATTATTGACTATCACGCACCACAAGTTTACTGGGATATCGCTTCAGAATACGATTTCAGAGTTATAGCACAAGATTGGAACGCAAATATGTATGATAGACATGTTTATATCGGAATTTATGGGGATAATCCTTATAGTGAAATTTCAGCGGAGATAAACTTTACAAGAAGCATAATGACAAAGGGGAACATAATTTTCAGATATGAAAATGTCAGATATGAAAATGCGAGAAGTTATCTTGATTCATTGAGCTCGGATCGGTATAAAACATTCTCAATTCCCCCTCCAATGCCCTGGAAAGATAACATACCACCTAATCCACCGGTGGGACTGCTGATAAGAAAAATCACCTCTGATATTTGGCAACTTGTGTGGTTTAATCCAGAACCAGCAAGCGATGGGGAGAAACCAGTCTATTATGTCATCTATAGAAGTGAAGGTGATTTAACTGTTGATATCAATAATCCAGCAAATATAGTCGCTATTGTTCCATCTGCTTTATCTGTCAACATTTACAATGATAAAATACCTGATACCTCAAAAATTTATACCTATGTTGTGACATCCCTTGATAGGTTAAAAAACGAAAGTCAGCCATCAAATTCAGTTATAACGAAAGTTTTTGCTGAATGGGTAGCGACAGAGTATGAGATATTCCCAGGATACCCAAATCCATTTAATTTGGTTGTTAATTTCAAATATACTGTTCCTGAATTATCTTTTGTTGATATAAGGATTTTTGATCTCATGGGTAGAGAAGTTAAAAAGATTATTTCTAAATTGCATCAGATTGGCACATATCAAATTTATTGGGATGGAAAAGATGAAAGTGGTCGTGAGGTGTCAAGCGGTGTTTATTTGTGTAGGATGGAGGCATTTAAAGATGGAAGGGTTGTTTTCTCAAAAGTTCAGAAAGTTTCGTTATTAAAATAAAGAATTTTCCTTGGGTATGTCAAGAAATTTAGAAATCAAAGCAAAGATAAATGACCTCGCTTTATTTGAAAAAATTGCTATGGAAATAGGGGCAAGTTTTGAAGGCGAGTTCTTTCAAGTTGATACTTATTTCAATGTTAAAAATGGAAGGTTGAAGTTAAGGGAGTTTGACTCTGGGATTTCAGAGCTTATTTTTTATAACAGGGCTGAAGATGGCTTTGAAAGATGGAGTGATTACGAGATCGTTAGATTGAGTGAATCGGAGAGTTTAAAAAATTTGCTTGTAAAAGCTTTAGGGGTTAAAGTTATTGTTGAGAAAAGAAGGAAGGTTTACATTTTTAAAAATGCGAGAATTCACATTGATAATATCCCTGGGCTTGGAAATTTTATTGAGTTTGAAGTAATTTATAACGATGATGAGAAACAAGTTAAGAATTTGATGCAATTTTTAATGAATAAGTTTGAGTTGAAACAGGGAGATTTTATAAAGGTTTCCTATTGTGATCTTTTACTTCAAAAACAAAATGAGAAGTGAAATGAAAAAAATTAAACTTTTGTTCTTCATTCTATTAATTTTTGCGTTGAATTTATATGCCCAGCAGTTGATAAAACCTAAAAATATAATTTTGATGATCGGAGATGGAATGGGATTAGCGCAGATAAGTGCAGGTAAAACTTATAAAGGTTTGTTAAACCTTGAGAGAATGAAAATTGTTGGGCTTTTAACGACATATTCATGCGACAGATATGTTACTGATTCCGGGGCTTCGGCTACGGCGATGAGCACTGGTTATAAAACAAAAAATGTTGCAATCGGGGTTGACTGCAACGGTGAGAGAAGGAAGACAGTGCTTGAATATGCGAATGAAATTGGTAAGTCAACGGGGGTTGTGGTTGTTTGTGCTATAACACATGCAACTCCAGCTGCTTTTGTTGCTCATGTTCCTAATAGAAATATGCAAATTGAAATCGCTGAGCAAATCGCAAAGGAAGCAAATACTGACATTTATCTTGGAGCGGGATGGGGGTGGTTTCTGCCAAAATCAGAAGGCGGAAGGAGAACGGATGGGCAAAATTTAATTGACACGCTGAAAAAACGGGGGTATGTTTATATTTCAAAGCCGGAAGAATTTTATAATCTTGATATGAGTAAAGTTAATAAATTGATCGGTTTGTTTGCTGAAAATCATCCTCCTTATGCACCTGATAGAAAGCCAACACTTGCGGAGATGACGAAAAAAGCAATTGAATTTTTATCAAAGGATAAAGACGGTTTTTTCCTTATGGTTGAAGGTTCGCAAATTGATTGGGCTGGTCATGATAATAACAGCGAGCAGATATTAAGGGAAGTAGCTGATTTTGACGATGCGGTTGGAGTTGCGCTTGACTTCGCTCAAAGGGACGGAAATACGCTCGTTGTGGTCACAGCAGACCATGAAACGGGAGGTTATGCTCTTGTTGATGGTTCGGTAAATGATAAGAAAGTTGAGGGAAAATTTGTAACGAAAGACCACACTGGGGTAATGGTGCCAGTTTTTGCCTTTGGACCAGGGGCTGAAGCTTTTGCTGGATTTGGTGATAATACATTGATAGGTAAAAAAATTTTTTGAATATCTCAAAAAGTGATTAAATTCTCACCGAAATTAAAATTTATATTCCGAGGTGTGAAAGATTTATGGCAAGAAGAACGAAAAAATCCTCTGAGGAAAAGAGCAAGAGAAAAAGCCCTGAGCGTAAGACGAGGAAGTTCAAGGAGTTAAACGAAAAATCAATTGAAATTTTGCCTGTGATTGAATATGCTATTTATGAGGTTGATAAAATTTTTGAGAATCAAGGGGATAGGTTAACGGATGATTATCTTGTTTCTTCTCTTAAGGAGTTAACACATTTAATAAAATCTAAATCATTTGAAACTCTGTTTCAGGAGATGCGGGATGAGTTGGTTGAGGATTCTGATATAATTCATTGGAATATCATCTCAAGGGTAGGTGAGCATATTGAGGAAAATGAGCTTAATTACTCTGATAAGGATATTGTTAATGCCATTGAAGAGTTGGTTGATACGATAAAGATTCAGATGTCAAAGCATGACCCGAGGGCGTATCTTTCATTTCTTTCAGAGATAATGCGTGGTGTGAAGATAGAGGGGTCTAAGAGATCAGATATTGACATACCCAGGGAGATTGATGATGAAGATTATTTTGATGATGAGGAGAACTATTGAAAATTTCAGATAAAGAACTTTTATGGGATTTAAATGCGGTATAGTTGGCTTGCCAAATGTTGGCAAGTCAACGCTTTTCAATGCTCTCACATCTTCAAATGTTCCAGCTGAAAATTACCCTTTTTGTACGATTGATCCCAATGTTGGTATTGTTCCTGTTCCAGATGAAAGGCTTAATCAGCTTGAGAAGGTTTTTAAACCCAAGCGTGGTATTACGCCTGCGGTGATTGAGTTCGTTGATATTGCTGGTCTTGTTAGGGGTGCAAGCAAGGGCGAGGGGCTTGGGAATCAATTTCTTGCACATATCCGTGAAGTTGATGCCATAATTCATATTGTTAGATGTTTTGAGGATGAAAATGTAGCACATGTCAATGGGGATATTAATCCAGCGCGCGATATTGAAGTGGTTGAAATGGAGTTAATTTTGAAAGATATTGAAACGGTTCAAAAGAGGATTGAAAAAATCAAAAATGTTGCAAGGAGCGGGGATAAGAGAGCACAGCACTATCTTTCTGTTTATGAAAATTTGCTTTCACATTTAAACGAAGGGAAATTTGCGAGCTCATTCCATTATCACGCAGAGGATAAGATGTTAATTGATGAACTTCATCTTTTGACAAACAAAAAATTTATTTATGTTGCAAATGTTGATGAAGCAGGGATAAATGGGAACAAGTATGTTGATGAAGTTAGAAAAATTGCCGAGCGTGAAGGAGTGCCAGTGGTTGTTATATGTGCAAAACTTGAGGCTGAGCTTGCTCAATTATCCGAGGAGGAAAGGGGGGAGTTTTTAAAGGAACTTGGAGTTGATGAACCTGGATTGAATAAGGTGATAAAGGCGGGTTATGAGATACTTGATCTTATAACTTTCTTTACGGGCAATGAGAATGAAGTGAGGGCTTGGGCGGTAAAAAGGGGGACAACAGCTTATGAAGCAGCGGGAAAAATTCATTCTGATTTTCAAAAAGGGTTTATAAAAGCTGAGATCATGCGGTGGGACGAGCTCGTTAAGTATGGATCAGAGCATGCTCTTCGTGAACATGGACTTATTAAATTTGAAGGAAGGGAATATGTAATTCAAGATGGCGATGTGATTTTGTTTAGATTTGGAATTTGAATCTTAGGGGGAACATTTTGCTTTTTCGTTTTCGTCAAAATTATTTGAAGATTCCATTCCAAACAAAGTTGAGGCATTAGAAATGAAATTTACAAGATTACTTCTTACCGCCCTGGTAGTTTTTGCTTTTATTTCAGAGGTTTTCCCCCAGAGGAGAGTTGCGCCAGTTGCAAAGCCAACGATATTTAAATATGACACGAGTTTATATCGGGCGATGCAATGGCGCGAGATAGGTCCATTTAGAGGTGGGCGTTCTATTGCGGTGGCGGGTCATCCAGAGCAACCTTTAACTTACTATTTCGGTGCTACTGGTGGAGGGGTGTGGAAAACGGTAGATGGTGGGATCACATGGATTAATGTTTCTGATGGATTCTTTAAATCAAGCTCCGTTGGAGCAATTGCGGTTGCTGAATCAGATCCAAATGTAATTTATGTGGGAATGGGTGAGTCTTGTTTGAGAAACAACATAATAATCGGAGATGGCGTTTATAAGTCGGAAGATGCTGGGAAAACTTGGAAACATATCGGGCTTGCGGAGACAAAAGTCATATCAAAAATTCGTGTTCATCCCAAAGATGCGGACGTAGTCTTTGTAGCTGCTCTTGGAAATCCCTTTGCTTCATCACCAGATCGTGGGGTTTATAAATCAACAGATGGTGGGAAAACATGGAGAAAAGTTCTCTACAAAGATGAAAAGACGGGCGCGGTTGATCTCGTAATTGATCCAACAAATCCGCGCGTAGTATATGCATCAATGTGGGAAGTTTATAGAAACTTCTGGTCGCTTTCAAGTGGTGGACCCGGGAGCGGGCTTTGGAAATCAACTGATGGTGGTGAAACTTGGTTTGAGATTTCAAATAATCCGGGATTTCCAAGAGGCATAAAGGGGAAAATTGGCATTGCGGTATCGCCAGCAAAACCTGGGCTTGTTTGGGCACTCGTTGAAGCTGAAAATGGTGGGCTATTTAAATCGGAAGATGGTGGGGCAACTTGGAGAAAGGTGAACGACGATAAACGTTTGTGGGAAAGACCTTTCTATTATATGCATGTTTTTGCAGACCCTAAAAATCCAGATGTTGTTTATGTTTTGAATGTTCAATTCTTAAAATCAATTGATGGCGGAAGAACATTTAACATCATCCGAACACCTCATGTAGATCATCATGACCTTTGGATAAATCCAAAGAATCCAGATATAATGATTCACGCAAGCGATGGCGGTGCATCAGTTACATTTAACGGTGGTTTAACATGGACTGAGCAGGATTATCCGACAGCACAATTTTACCATGTCACAGTTGATAGCCAGTTCCCGTATTTTATTTACGGTGCCCAGCAGGATAACACTACTGTTGGAATTGCGAGCCGAACAACAGGATTTGGAATTGACAGAACAGATTGGTTCCCTGTTGGAGGTGGCGAAAGCGGATATATCGCGGTCAGACCTGATGACCCAAACATAGTTTATACGGGAAGTTATGGCGGTCTTTTAACAAGATTTGATAAAAGAACAAGAGAAATTAAAAATATCAGCGTTTGGCCAGAATCACCAATTGGAAGTGGCGCAAAAGATATCAAATATCGCTTCCAATGGACTTTCCCGATTGTTATTTCTCCACATGATCCAAATGTTTTATATGTCACAGGTAATCATGTCTTCAGAAGCAAAGATGAGGGGATGACTTGGGAAATTATAAGCCCGGATTTAACGAGAAATGATACTTCAAAGATTGGTCCCTCAGGTGGACCTATTACGAAGGATAACACAACAGCTGAATATTATTGCACAATTTATGCTTTTGCAGAGTCCCCGGTCAAAAAAGGAGTTTTATGGGCTGGTTCGGATGATGGACTTATTCATGTTTCAACGGATGATGGGAGGACATGGCAAAATGTCACGCCAAAAGAGTTGCCAGAATGGAGCTTGATAAGCATAATAGAACCATCCCCGTTTGACGCTGGGACTGCTTATGTTGCAGCAACAAGATATAAACTTGGTGATTTTAAACCATATATTTTTAAGACGACGGATTATGGAAAAACATGGAAAAAAATTGTGAATGGGATTCCCGACAGTCATTTCACCAGGGTTGTCAGAGCTGATCCAAATAGAAGAGGTTTGCTTTATGCAGGGACGGAGTTTGGAATTTACGTTTCATTTGATGATGGTGAAAACTGGCAAACTTTGCAACTTAATTTACCTATAACCCCGATTTACGATATCGCTGTTCATCCAAGGGAAAAAGATTTGGTTGTTGCAACTCATGGTCGTTCATTCTGGATTTTAGATGATTTAACACCCCTTTATCAGCTTACCGATGAGATTGCAAAATCAGATATTTATCTTTTCAAGCCAAGAGATGCTTACAGGATTCGTGGTGGCGGTGGGTTTAGAGTTCCAGGTTCAACGATTGGTCAAAATCCTCCCAATGGTGTGATTGTTTATTATTATTTCAAAGAAAAACCAAAAGATGAAGTTAAACTTGAATTTTATGATGAAAAAGGTAATTTGATAAAATCATTTTCAAGTAAGCCAGAAAGAGCCGAGGGGGAACAACCTGTTGACGAATTTGCTATGTTTTTTGGTGGACCAAGAGTGGAACGGATCCCAGCTGAGGCTGGAATGAACCGATTCGTTTGGGATATGCGTTATCCAGATGCAGAGAATTTGAAAGATATTCGTTTCTGGAGCTGGGGTGGAACAACAAGGGGTCCTGTTGCTGTGCCTGGAAAATATCAAGTTAAACTTGTTGTTGGTGGAAAGACATTAACACAGTGGTTTGAAATTAAAAAAGATCCAAGAATTAAAACAACCGATGAAGAGTTCAAAGAGCAGTTTGAACTTCTTATAAAAATTAGGGACAAATTGAGCGAGGCGAATAAGACGGTGAACATGATCAGAGATATTGTAAAACAGCTTGATGCTTTTGCTGAAAAAGCAAAAGGAACGAAGAATGAGGAAAAGGTCGGGAAAATTGTTAAACAGTTGAAAGAAAAATTAACAGCGATTGAAGGGGAGATAACGCAAAACAAAGCGAAAAGCTCTCAAGATCTGTTAAATCATCCCGTGAAATTAAACGGAAAACTTGCTTCATTAGCAAATGCTGTTGCAAGCGCTGATTCAAAACCACCTAAACAGATGTACGATGTCTTTGATGATTTATCAAGACGGCTTGATATTCAACTGAACAAATTTAAAGAGGTTGTGGAAAAAGATATACCTGAATTTAATCGTACTGTGAAGGAACTTGAAATACCAGCTGTTATAATTGAAAAGAAATAAAGGGAAGGGAGTTGGTTATCCTTTTGATTTCGTTTATCGTATCGTTTTGCTTTTCCTCTGTCCAACAGGATACGACAAAGATATACCATCTTGGTGAAGTTGAGGTTGTAGCTTATCGTGCAGGTGGAGAAATTTTAAATTTGCCTATGGCTGTTACGATAATTGATTTTAAAGACATTGGTTTAAAGAGGAAATTGTCGTTGTCAGATGTTTTAAATGTCCCTGGTGTATTTGTTCAAAGCAGAGCCGGAGCCCAAGATGTTAGATTAACCGTTCGGGGCTTCGGCTCCCGTGGTTATGGCGATAAGTCAAACGCTGGAACAGTACGGGGCATCAAAATTTTAATTGATAACTTCCCAGAAACAGAACCTGATGGAAGAACATCTCTTGACTTTGTTGATATCTTTTCAATTGAAAGGATTGAAATTATACGCACAAACTCTTCAACCCTTTTTGGAAATGCCTCCGGAGGGATAATTAACTTTGAAACATTTAAACCCGTAAAGCCATTTTTTGAGTTGAGTTCAGTTTTTGGAAGCTTCGGGCTTTTTCAAGTTAATTTAAAATTTGGAAGTAATTTTGAAAATGGGGAAATAACCTTTTACGGAACTTCATCCGATTTTGACGGTTGGAGAGAAAATAGCACCTCAAGGAAAAGACAGGTTTATTCTGTTTTGAGATTAAATGCGGGAAAACCAGTGGATCTAAAACTCATAACTGGTTTCACATCAAATCTATTTTATATCCCCGGACCGCTAACATTTGACGAGTTTATATCTAATCCATCAAAATCTAATTCGGTTTATTTACAACGCAGAGAGCGCAGATATAATCGCATTGGGAAAATTGGAATTGATCTGACAAGTTCTTTCGGGCAGAGCCATACTTTTAATGCGAAGTTATATTTTGTTCCAAAAGTTCTGCAGCGTTCGGAGAGAAATACATTTCGCGATTTCAATCGGTATTTTCTGGGCGCAGGTTTAACCTATGTCTATTCTAATGAAAATGTTCCCTTTAAACCCAAAATTTTTATCGGTTATGATGACTCATATCAAGATGGCACGATTTTGTTTTATAGCTTGAAAAATGGCGAAAGAGGGGATTCTCTCAGGACCAATAAAAGGGAAAGTGCACGCTCTGGTGGTTTTTTTACACGGTTTGAATTTCAAGCATTAAATAAAATTTTCCTAAGTTTTGGTGGACGGTATGATTTTCAAAAATATGTCAGCGAAATTTATCCTGCTGGGGTAAAGAGAGAAACTCAATACGATGCCCTTGATTTTAATCATTTTACCCCATCACTTTCAGTTTTATTCAAAATAAGTGAAAGCAATTCTGTTTATTTGACTTTAAGCGGTGGACTTGAAAACCCTGCCTTTAATGAGGTTGATCCACCACCTGAATTAAAAAATGTTTATTTAAATCCATTCCTCAAACCGATGAGTTCTCAAACAGTTGAATCTGGTTTCAAAGGAGTTTTAAGTTTTAATGATTTTTTCATTTCGGGACTTTTATATTCCTTTTCAATTTTTCAGATCAAAGTTAAAAATGAGATAGTGCCATATGCTAATGGTAGTTGGTTTTTCTCAGCTGGTGAATCAAAGAGAAATGGTTTTGAGTTCGGAAGTAAAATTGATTTTAAGAAATGGGTTGATTTGAATTTTGCTTTTACTTATATCAGTGCAAAATACCTCAAATATGAAAACGACTTTGGAGACCATTCTGGGAAATTTGTTCCAGGGATACCCAAACTGTGGGGGAATTTAGGTTTAAAACTTGAAATTTACCCGTTTATCTTCAACACCGAGGTTTTATATGTTGGCAGATATTTTGCGGATGATCAGAACGAGATTGAAGTAAAAGATTATTTGCTCATCAATAGTTCTGCGGGCGTTGGATTTAGCCTTTGGAGATTTCAAATTTCATTTATCGCTGGGATAAATAATTTAACAAATAAAAGTTATATTGCTTCTGTTTTTGTAAATCCAGAGCGAAAATTTCCCTATGCATATATTGAGCCAGGACTTCCACGAAATTGGTTTAGCGGTGTTTCAATTAGATTTAATTTTGAGTGAGTCTGTTTGTTGTTTTTTTATGTTTGAAATTATGAATTCGGCATCAAATGTGGCTGGCTCTATCTGAATTGTGGTATGCTCAATATTTGAGTTTTCTTTGATGGTGTTTTCAATTTCATTTAACAGGATATTTAATTTCTTCCTGTCAATTTCGCCCTTAACTCTAACATGGGCGGTTAATATATTTTTCCCGCTTGCAAGTGTCCATATATGTAGGTCATGCACAGCCATGATTTCGGGTATTTTCAAAAGTTCAACTGCGATTTTATCAATATCAACATCAGCTGGGACTCCTTCCATCAAGATATTAATTGAATCTTTCAATAACCCTATTGAGTTATAAACAATTATGATGCTTATAAGAAAACTTGCAATTATATCAGCATAAAACCATTTAGTGGCGACAATCACTATTCCAGCGCCTATGGCTCCGATTGAGCCAAGTGTATCTCCAAGGATATGAAGGTAAGCAGAACGCATATTTAAACTTTTCTTCCGTTCAGAAAATAATATAATACCCGCTATAATGTTAGCAATTAATCCAGCGATTGCGATAAGAAGCATTCCAAGTCCTTTAACCACAGGTGGATTTTTCAATCTTTCAAACGCCTCAATGAGGATATAGCCAGAGATTAGAATAAGCAATATACCGTTGATAAAGGCAGCTATTATTTCGGCTCTGTAAAAACCGTAGGTTTTGTTTTTTGTGCGTTTATTTTCGGCAATTTTGAATCCGAGCAGGCTTATAATAACTCCAAAAATGTCCGTGAGCATATGCCCTGCATCAGATATAAGGGCGAGACTATTTGTGAGAAATCCAGCTGTTAATTCAAGGACGAAAAAAGTGCTCAAAATTATCAGGACAATTTTTAATTTCTGTTTGAACTTTGTAGGCATTTCCAATTCATTTTTAAGATTTTTCGGGCTTTTTAAATACTTCCAGTTTTTGTTTTTCGTGGTAGAAATTTAAGATGAAGTTTTTCAACTTGCAAATCTTTGACCCAATTTGTAAATTTTAAAAAAATAATTTGTTTCCGTTCAGAAATGATAAGGGATGAGTTTAAACCTGTTGTGATGACTATTGAAGAATTGACGCAACACTTTGAAAATTTTGCAAACGAACTTTCAAATAAGCGTGAGGACACAAAAGGAACTTATACAAGGGCTTTGCGTGAGTTTTTGAAATGGTTTGCGGTTGATAAAAAATTTCGTTTTCTTGTTGAAGATGTGCAAAGATACAGGGATTATCTAACATATATAAAAAAACTTTCCCCTGTTTCGGTATCAACCTATCTTACGGCATTGCGGCGCTTCTGCGAATACCTGAAAACAATCGGCGTTATAGAGAAAAATCCAGCAAAAAGAATCCCTGGGAATAAAAGACCTACATCACATAGCAGGGAATTTTTAACATGGGAAGAGATAGATCAGCTTCTTTCAAGTGTTGAGAGAAAAGATGAGGCAGGTTATAGAGATTATGCTATGATAAAGATGATGCTCGGATGTGCAATGAGTGAGCTTGAGCTTTCAAATGCTGATGTCGGCGATTTAAAGGTTGTGAATGACCAGTATATAATTTATGTTCAAGGAAAAGGGAAAGATGTAAAGGATGAAATTGTCCCAGTTCCTGAAGATGTTGTTAAGGCACTTCATGATTATTTCACATTCCGGAGCAAGCGTCAGCCTGTGGAGCCAGATCAGCCGATGTTTGTGAGCCTTGGTCCAAAGAATATGGGCGAGAGATTGACGAATAAGGGGATAAGAATAATTATAAATGAACACTTAAAAAAGTCGGGTGTTAAAAAGGGAAGAAATAGGAAATTGACTCCTTACTCGCTCAAACATACAGCAGCTATGATAATGGTTGAAAATGGTGCAACTCCTGAGGAGTTAAAGAAAAGATTGCGACTTGGTAGCATTGAGACTGCGATGATTTATTTCAAGCAAAAAGGAAAACTTGGAAAACCGCCACAGAAACAGGATTCACTTCAACTGTCTTTGCTCTGAAATTAAAAATAAAATTTTGAGGCAAGCTGAAAAAATGCAAATTCGCTATCCTTTTCAGGAAGTTGAGGAAAAATGGAAAAAATACTGGGAGGAAAAGAAAATTTACAAGATTGATTTAAGAAACCCACGGAAAAAACTTTACTGTCTTGTTATGTTTCTTTATCCATCTGCCGATAAACTTCACATCGGGCACTGGTATAATTATGGTCCGACGGATACATGGGCGAGGTTGAAGAAAATGCAAGGGTATGATGTTTTTGAACCAATTGGGTATGATGCTTTCGGTTTGCCAGCTGAGAATTATGCCATTAAAACAGGTGTTCATCCCCATGATAGCACACAACAAAATATAAATGTCATTCGCCAGCAATTGAAGCAAATCGGGGCAATGTATGATTGGGATTATGAAATAGATACATCAAAACCAGAATATTACAAATGGACACAGTGGGTTTTTCTTCAACTTTATAAAATGGGACTCGCCTATAAAGCCCCAGGTCCAGTGAACTGGTGTCCAAGTTGTAATACCGTGCTTGCCAATGAGCAAGTTATTGATGGTGCGTGTGAAAGATGTGGAACTCCAGTCGTAAGAAAGTTTTTAACACAGTGGTTCTTTAAAATTACTCAATATGCAGAGGAACTTTTACAGGATCTTGATAAACTTGATTGGCCTGAGAAGACTAAAATTATGCAGAGGAATTGGATTGGGAAAAGCATTGGCGCTGAAATTGATTTCATCGTTTCTGACACGGGTGATAAATTTACAGTTTTCACGACCAGACCTGATACAATCTTTGGTGCAACTTATGTTGTCCTTGCACCAGAGCATCCGCTTGTTGAAAAAATTGTAAAACCTGAATACAGAGAACAGGTCCAAGCGTATCTTGATTTCGTCGCTCATGAGACAGAGATAGAAAGAACATCAACCGAGAAAGAAAAAACGGGTGTATTCACAGGTTCATATGCAATTAATCCGGCAACGAAGGAAAAAATACCAATATGGGTTGCTGATTATGTTTTGATTCATTATGGGACAGGTGCGGTTATGGGAGTCCCAGCACATGATGAGAGAGATTTTGAGTTTGCGAAAAAATTTAATCTTCCAATTAAAAAAGTTATCCTTCAACCTGGGACAAATCCTGAGGATGAGCTTGAAAGGGCTTATGTTGAGCCTGGGATTATGATAAATTCTGGAAAATATAATGGAATGAGTTCTGAGGAAGCTTGGGAGAAAATTGTTGAAGATTTAAGCAAAGAAGGAATCGCAAGGAAATCTGTTAAGTATCGCCTTCGTGATTGGCTGATATCAAGGCAAAGATACTGGGGTGCGCCTATCCCAATAGTTTATTGTGAAAAGTGTGGCGAAGTCCCAGTTCCAGAGGAGCAACTCCCTGTTTTACTTCCTTATAATGTAGATTTTAAACCAACGGGTGAATCACCACTTGCAAGATGTGAGGAATTTATAAATACAACATGCCCGAAGTGTGGGGCTTCAGCAAAAAGAGACCCAGATACAATGGATACATTTGTTGATTCATCCTGGTATTATCTCCGGTATCTTTCCCCGCATCTTGATACTGCTCCATTTGATAAAGAACTCGTTAAAATTTGGTGTCCCGTAGACAAGTATGTCGGTGGAGCGGAGCACGCAACAATGCATCTTCTTTATGCAAGGTTTATAACTAAAGCGCTTAGAGATGCAGGTTATCTTGAATTTGATGAACCGTTCTTGAGTTTATATCACCAGGGAACGATTACGAACAAAGGAGCGAAAATGTCAAAGAGCAGGGGAAATGTTGTAAACCCGGATGATTTTGTAAGTAAATACGGCTCTGATGTTTTTAGGCTTTATCTTATGTTTATGGGAAGGTATGATGAAGGAGGGGATTGGAGCGATGAGGGTATAAATGGAATGTGGAGATTTGTTAACAGGGTTTACAATTTTGTCCTTGAAAATAAGGAATTGCTAAGAAACATTAAGCCAAAAGAAAGTTATGAAATTGATCTTCTTGGTGATTATGCCAAGGCAATTTATAGAAAGACGCATAAGACAATAAGGAAAGTCACAACCGATATTGACACATTTAATTTTAACACTGCAATTGCAGCACTTATGGAGCTTTTCAACCTGCTTTCTGAGTTTGATAGAAATCTTTATGACGAGCTAACGAAAGAAGTTTTTGTTCACTGTGTAAAGAGATTTATCATAATGCTTGCTCCCCTTGCCCCGCACCTTGCAGAAGAATTGTGGGAAATTTCTGGAGAAAATGAAAGTTTGTTTGTCGGAAGTAAATGGATTGAGGCTGATGAAACCGCATTAAAAGAAGAAGAGGTCACAATTGTTGCACAAGTCAATGGTAAAGTAAGAGCAAGGATTAAAGTTCCAATTGATCTTGATGATGAGACGCTTAAAAACATTGTCCTGAATGACGCAAGCGTTCAGAAGTATTTGAGCGGGAAGAAGATATCAAAGATTGTGGTTGTAAAAAATAAACTTGTGAGCATTGCCTGTGAAGATTAAAACTTTCATTTTGCTTGTTCTTTTAACTTTTACATTTGGATGTGAAAGGAAAGTTAAAAAAGTCCCAGTGACGCATGCTTTATCTTCTCTTCCGTATGTTTACTTCATCTCGCAGAGGGATTCGCTCCCGACGATTTATGGAATTAATTTAAGTGACTATAAAATTGAGAAAGTTTTACCAGATACATTTTCTGGCGTCTGGGAGATAAAGTTTTCCCCCGCTGGAAACATTGCGCTTTTTAAAACTGCTGATTTTGAAGGGACTGTGGGAGCTGGGTTTTTTAGCGTGAAAAATCCAAAAATTTATCTTTTTGATATAACGACGGGAGAAGTAGCATTGCTCAAAACATTTGAAGATTCATGGAGTGTTAAGATAAGATGGCTTAACAGAGATACCGTTGAAGTTTACAGAATAAGTGGCGGTTATCAAACAGGTGAAAATTTTAAACTTGAAATTTATGGATTTGACCCCGATGGAAATTTGCTTTACACTAAAGAGAAAGAATATGATTGGAGAAAGGGAGAATTTCCAGAGGAAATTCTTGATTTGAAGTTGAGCACGCCCGATGGAAAAAGAAAAGTTGAAATAAAGGAAGATTCGGCTTTGGGTGTTAAGAAGATTTATGTTTCAAGTGATTTTAATAATTTTGAGATCTTTGAGACGAGATGGAAAATAGAACAGCTGGAGTGGAGCCCGGATGGAATGTATCTTGTTTTTAGAGTTGTGAACATAACTCCCGAGGCGGTTGAAAAAAGAAATGTTAAAACTGGCGAACTTTATTTTTTTGATGTTGAAAAAAGAAATCTTTACAGGATAAGCTCGGGCAGTGGATTTTTTAACTTTAGATTTATAAATGACACGCAGATAATTTTTGATAAAGGCTTTGAAAATGAATCAGAAATTTACCTGTATGATCTTTTCAAGATGGAGATGAAACAATTAACTAATGATGATAATCCCGATGGCGTTTCGGGGATACCTAAAATTTTAGGCTTCAGCGCTTGAAAATGAAAGGTGGAAGGGAAAAATTGTCGGTTGTGGTGATTACTGGGAACGAAGAAAAAAACATCGCAGAGTGTCTTGAAAGCGTTGCATGGGCTGATGAGATAATCGTCGTAGATTCTGAAAGCAAGGACAAAACCGTTGAAATTGCGAAAAAATATACGGATAAAATTTTCATAAAAAAATGGGAAGGATACGCAAATCAAAAACAATTTGCAATTGAACAGGCAACGGGTGATTGGGTTTTAAGTTTAGATGCTGATGAGAGAGTTTCAACGGAGCTAAAATCTGAGATTGAAAATATACTTAAGGGTGAAACTGAATACGATGGTTTCTATGTCCCGAGAAAGAATTTTTTTCTTGATAAATGGATAAAATCCTGTGGATGGTATCCTAATTACCAGCTTCGCTTGTTTAGAAATGGGAAGGGGAGAATTACACCGAGAAAAGTTCACGAGAAATTAGTCGTTGATGGGAAAGTGGGTTATTTGAAGGGGCATTTGATACATCTGACGCACATAGACTTGTTTGATACTTTTGAAAAGATAAATCATTATTCAAGTTTAAGCGCCGAAGAAAAGTCGGGAAGAAAAGTCAGATGGTATCATATACTTTTTGTTCCAGTTTTTGCTTTTTTGAGCCACTTCATCTTAAAGCGTGGATTCTCGGATGGAATTTATGGGCTAATGGTTTCCCTAAACCATGCTATGACGAAATTGCAAACATATATGAAGATATGGGAAATTCAAAATGTTAAGTCAAAAGGAAAAGAAAAAATCAGATGGTAGTTTTAAGATTTTCCTAAAGGTGTTAATCTATGCCCGACCTTATTGGAAACATCTTATTTTATCTGTTTTATTCACGATTTTATTTTCAATTTTCAGCGGTGTTTCAATTTATCTTGCCATTCCTCTCCTTGAGACTCTTTTTTCGCAAGATTATATGTCAGCACTTGGGAAATTTGGAGCTTCTTCGGGGACTGGATTTTTGAGCGATGTGAAGAGAGAATTTTTTGAATTTCTATTCAAGTATGTTTTTTCTGGGACACATTCGGAGGCGCTGATAAAGATTTGCCTTGTCATAGTTATTGCTTTTTTCCTTAAAAATGTGTTTGGGTATCTCCAGGCATATTTCATGGCTTATGTTGAACAAGGACTTATAAAGGACATAAGGAATGCTGTTTACAGACATCTTCATACGCTTTCGCTTGATTATTTTACCTCGGAAAGGACGGGGAATTTGATTTCAAGGATAACCAATGATGTTGCGGTGATAAATATGGGAATTTCAGCCACATTTTTGAACCTTGTCAGAGAACCACTTTTGATAATTGTTTTCCTTGGGATAGCAATTTCTTTGAGTTGGCAGTTGACGCTTATGTCTCTTCTCGTTTTACCATTTGCTCTTTACTTTATAAGTAAGCTTGGTTTGAGGATACATAAGGAAAGTTGGACGACACAAGAAAGAATGGCTGACATAACATCTGTCTTACAGGAGACGATAACAGGTGTGAAAGTTGTGAAGGCATTTGGGATGGAGGAGTTTGAGAATAAAAAATTTCAAAGGGAGACATGGAAATATTTTAAATCCTTGCTTAAAATCACGAGAGTAAGAAATCTTGCACCTCCAATAACTGAATTTTTAAGTGTGATCGCTGGTGTTGTTGTAATTTGGTATGGTGGGATGCAAGTTCTTGAACTTGGGACGATGAGAGCAAGCGAATTTTTAACTTTTCTGATTGCAATTTTTCAAATTATGAGACCTGTTAAGGAACTTACAAGTGTAAACAGCAGAATTCAAGAATCAACCGCAGCAGCGAGGCGTGTCTTTGAAATACTTGAGGTTGAACCAGAGATAAAAGAGGTTGAAAATGCCAATGAACTTAAAGAATTTAAAAATGAGATCGTCTTTGATGATGTTTGGTTCTCTTACAATGTACAAGGTAACGGGGATTTTGTGCTTAAAAATATAAATCTTATAGTCAGAAAGGGAGAAATACTCGCAATTGTTGGACCAAGTGGTGCTGGAAAATCCACACTCGTTGATCTAATCCCAAGGTTTTATGATCCAACAAGAGGGAGAATTTTAATTGATGGAATTGATTTAAAATTGCTGAAGATAAAGTCACTGCGTGATAAAATCGGGATCGTTACACAAGAGACGATATTATTCAATGATACTGTTAAGAACAATATAGCCTATGGACTTGAAAATTGCCCGATGGATAAGATAATTGAAGCAGCCATCGCAGCAAATGCCCATGACTTTATAATGCAACTCCCAGATGGATATGATACTTTAATAGGCGAAAGGGGAATGAAACTTTCTGGAGGGCAAAGGCAGAGGATTTCCATAGCGAGGGCTTTGCTGAAAAATCCACCGATCTTAATCCTTGATGAGGCAACAAGCAATCTTGATGCCGAATCTGAAATTCTTGTTCAGGAAGCGATTGAAAGGTTGATGAAGAATAGAACCGTTTTCGTGATAGCGCACCGACTTTCAACGATAAGAAATGCCGATAGAATAATTGTGCTTGAGAATGGAAGAATTGTTCAAGAAGGAAAGCATGAAGAATTAATAAGACAGGACGGTCTTTACAGGAAACTCTATGAGATGCAGTTTAATTTTTAAAGTTTGTTTCACCGCTTTAGATGATTCGCCATTCATCGCAACTTTATTTAACTAAAATAAAAAGTGAACAAAGATTGGATCTTAAAAAATTTGTTTCCTCAAAAAATTACGATTTAATCATTTACTCCTTCCTTGTCCTTCAAGTTGCGAGTGTGTTTTTTTCAATTGCTGTTTCGTCAATTGCGTTTGCAATCGCTGGATTATTTTTTGTTTTGAAAATTATCTTAAATCGCGAAAGGATAAAAAATCTGAAGACATCGCTTGATTTGTTTTTGCTTGCATTTGTTGCGGTTGAAATTTTAAGTGCGATTTTTTCCGAGTATAGAGCCGAGGCATTCTATCACTCAAGGCGTGTGCTTTTGATTATGGTTTTTTATATGGCGATACTTGTGTTAAAAGATGTTAAGAAAATTTACAACGCAATACTTGGGCTCGGGATTGTATCTGCGCTTGTTTCAATAATTGAGCTTGTGGTTTATTATCTTCGGGTTGACATCGTTTGGCTTGGTGTTTTTCAAATCTCAATGACCGCAGGGGAATTAAAAATGATAACTTTGCTTCTTCTTTTCCCACTATATCTTGACAGGGAGATAAATTTTGGGAAAAGAGCAATGATACTTTTGCTTATGGCTCCAACTTATTTAACATTTCTTTTGACATTTGTGAGAAGTGCATGGTTTGGTTTTGCAGTTGGATTACTTGTGATCGTTCTTTTAAGATACAGATATTTTTTCTCAGGTTGGGTTTTCCTTGTTGTGATTTTTTATCTCTTTTTTCCGTTAAAGTATAAATACACTCATCTATCCGATGTTGCAAAATCCGAAACGACGGTTGCAAGATATATGATGTGGAAAACGGGTGTTAAGATGTTTTCTCATAAACCTTTGCTTGGTTATGGGGATATTGATCTTTACAAAATTTACATAAGATTTCGCCCGAATCCAGCTCCTGATGAAAGGCATGGGCATCTTCACAATAACTTTATAATGTGGCTTGTTTTATTCGGCATAGTTGGTTTCGTTATTTTAATCGGACTTTTCATAAAGATGTTAATTGATATGTTTATCTTTTACAAAAATTTTGCCTCAATACCATTGTTAAGGGATTTCATCCTCGCTGGGATTGGGACTTTCTTTGCATTTCATATAAGCGGGATGTTTGAGTGGAGCTTTGGTGATGCCGAAATTATGACAATCTTCTGGTTTGTTGTCGGACTTGTCTATTCTGTAAATAAAATTTTCAGTGAGACAAGATGAGATTTGATCTCCTCTATGTTATATCAACGATAAGCTGGGGTGGACTTGAGATGAATGTGTTAAAGCTTATAAGAAAGATGTTGGAGAAAGGATATAGCTTAACTGTTGCGTGCAATCCCAAGGGTAGATTTTATCATGAGATTAACAAAACTCTGAGCGAAAGCTGGAAGCAAATTGATATAATCGGGTTGGGCGATGGATTTTTTGAGAACTTAAAGATTTTTTTAAATGTGTTGAGGAAGAAAAACTTTGATATCATCCATATTTTCCGCTCGTCTGATGTTAAGTTAATTTCACTTGCGCTATCTTTGTTTAGGGGTGAGGCGAAGATGGTTTTTGATCCTCAAATAGGCATCGGCGTGAAGAAAAAAGATCTATTTCATAGATTTATTTACAAAAGGATCAAAACCGTGATAGCACCTTCAGAAGATGTAGCAAGTGGGATTTTGAAAAATTTACCTATCGGGAAAGATAAATTGAAAATTATTCACCCTGGAATTGATGTTGAAAAATTTAGTTTCAAGGAAGATGTTCGGGAAAGGGTTAGAAAAGAATTTGGTTTTAATGATGATGAAATTGTGATAGGGGTTGTGAGTCGCTTTAGCCCGGGGAAAGGGCACGAGGAATTGTTTAAGGCGTTTAAAATTTTAGCAGGTGAATTTGAAAATGTTAGATTGTTGATTATAGGCGAACCAACCGTTGGCGAGCTTGACTACTTTAAAAAATTACGCAAACTTCAGGATGAACTCGGGATTGGTGATAAGACGATATGGGCTGGTTTCAGAAGAGATGTTTATGATGTTTTGTGCGGTATAGATATTTTCGTTGCTCCATCTCACGCAGAAGCGTTTGGGCTTTCACTTGTTGAAGCGATGTCAACCCAATTACCCGTTGTCGCAACGAGAAACGCAGGATTTCTTGATATAATCTCAGATGGTGAAAATGGTTTGTTCTTTGAGAAAGGAGATTATAATGATCTCGCAGAGAAGATAAAACTTCTGATGGAAAATAAAGAATTGGCAAAACGGCTTGGAAAGAAGGCAAGGGAAACAGTATGTGAAAAGTTTAGCTTTGAAAGATATATTGGCGAAATTGAAAGTTTATATTTTGAGCTAAAACAAACGGAGGTGAAGAATGTTCAACATAGCAAATCCTGAAGATATAAAAGCGGGCAAAGTTACGGATATATATTTTGAAAGGGCGATAAATGTCCTTAGGGCGAAGGGAATAAATAAATATGTCAAGGTTGAATTTGTTGTTAAAAAATTTCCTGGAAATTATCAATGGGGAGTTTTTGCCGGGCTGGATGAGGTTCTCACACTTCTTGAGGGATTGCCTGTAACAGTTAAAGCAATGCCGGAGGGGACTGTTTTCAGAGCTAATGAGCCAGTGATGACAATTGAAGGGATGTATCTTGATTTCGCAGTTTATGAAACGGCAATTCTTGGTTTGATCTGCCAAGCATCTGGGATAGCGACAAAATCCGCAAGGTGTAAGCTTGCAGCTGGGGATAAAATTGTGGTTCATTTTGGTGCGAGGCGAATGCACCCAGCTATAACGCCGATGATTGATAGAAGCTCGTATATTGGTGGCTGTGATGGAGTTGCAACACCAATAGGGGCGGAGCTTCTTGGAATCCAAGCAAGCGGGACAATGCCACATGCGTTAATTTTACTTTTTGGGGATACGCTTGAAGCTGTAAAAGCCTTTGATGAGATAATTGACCCCAAAGTTCCAAGAATTGCATTGATTGATACATTTGCAGATGAAAAATTTGAGGCGGTTCGCATCGCTGAAGCTCTTGGAAACAAACTTTACGGAGTGAGACTTGACACCCCAAGTTCAAGGCGTGGGAATTTTCTTGCGATCTTAAAAGAGGTGAGATGGGAGCTTGATATTCGTGGTTTTGAAAATGTTAAAATTTTTGTGAGTGGTGGAATTGATGAAGAAATTATAAAACAACTAAATGAAGTTGTTGATGCTTATGGGGTCGGGACAACTATAAGTAGCGCTCCCGTGCTTGACTTCGCAATGGATATAGTTGAAATTGAAGGTAGACCAATTGCAAAGCGTGGAAAGTTATCCGGGGAGAAGCAGGTTTATGTGAATGAGAAAACCGGTGAGAGAATTGTTTTACCAGCAAATAAAAAATTTAACGATGAAGAATTTAAACCACTTCTTGAGAAAGTGATTGAGAACGGGAAGATTCTAAAACCGCCCAAGAAACCTTCGGAGATAAGGGAATATGTTTTAAGGCAAATTAAAAACTTAACACTTTAAAAATGAAGAAAATACTCTTGGTTTTAATCGTAATACTACAAACCTTAACTTTTCCACAGGATCAGAAAGCTCAAAGGATAGGGCAGGCGGAATTTTTCATCGCAAATGGAGAAATTGAGAAAGCTATAAAAATTTATAATGAACTTTTTAACAGTGAACCAAACGATTTTAAAATCGCAAAGCGACTTGCTGAGCTTTACCTGTGGACTGAGAATGTCCCCGGTGCCATCAATGTTTATGAAACACTTTTAAAAAATGGCGTCTCTGATCATGAAACTTTGACCAAACTTGCCCAGTGGTATCTGTGGGATGGAAGACAAGCCGATGCTATATCTATTTATGAAAGACTTGTTCAAATGTATCCAGATAGCATTAGTTTCTATAAAACACTTGCGAAACTTTATATTTGGAACAACAGAGCAACCGATGCAGTTACGATCTATGAAAAAATTATTGAGCGTGACCCATACGACTATGAAACGATGGCTCAGCTTGCTCAGCAATATGTCTGGCACGAGCAACAATTGAAAGCGATACCACTCTATAGAAAACTTGTTAACATATTTCCAGATAGTTCAAATTATCACTGGTTGCTCTGTCAGCTTTTGGTGTGGAATAATAAAAATGATGAAGCAAGAACGGAGATTAAAAGATTTTTGAGGAAATTTTCAAATCATAAAGAAGCGCTTGAGCTTGCCATACATCTGCACTATTATTCTGGTGAATGGGATGAAGCCAAAAATTATGCTGAAAGATTGCTTGAAGTTGAGCCAGAAAATCAAATCGCAAGAAAAATAATCGCAGAAATAAAAGAAAATTATTCAAGTTATGTCATCGGGGAAATGAAATGGTTTAGGGACACAAATAAGCTCAGGAAGATAACATATCCTTTTGAATCTAAAATTTTTATTAACAGATTTTGGGAGATAAGTTTAAATCTGGAAAAGGTTGAAATTTTTGATGGCAGAATTGAAGAGATAAGCAATGGTTATGGTGGCATATTCCAAACCAGATATAATTTGAAACGTGGGAATTATTTTGAGATCGGCGTTGGAATGTTTAGATACCCGCAGGGAAGTTTTCCAGTGTGGAAATTCACACTCAATTTAAATCTCTTTGATAGAATTTATCCGCAGTTTTCATATAGAAGAGGCGAAAACAGAGAGGGAGTTAG
>NZ_CZVH01000023.1:0-23415 GCF_001458555.1 Candidatus Kryptobacter tengchongensis
CGAATCTCCTTTATCATCTCAACTCCAGTTAGGTCAGGCATTCTATAATCAGCAATTAAAATGTGAATTTCATTATTAATTGCCTTCTCAATACCTTCCCTTCCATTGCTTGCTTCAATAACCGTTAAGCCAAGCAATGTAAAAAATTCCTTCAAAGTTATTCTCACAAGCTCGTCATCGTCAACCAATAAGATAGTCTTTCGCATTGTTAATCTTTTATGTTCTCTCCAAACTTTTTAATTCAAAATCTATGCCATACATTTGTAAAAAGTTTTTGGCAAATTTTGAAGGGGGCAGATCCAGATGGATGGCTAATATTGAGCATTTGGGGAAAAAACTGAATAAAATTAGACAAACCTTGTGAAAAAACAATGACTTGATAATGACGCATATATTTGATATATTTTGGGAAAAAACGACGAAAAAACTAAATATGATTTTCAAAAAAAGAACCCACACTTGCGGAGAATTAAGGGCAAGTGATGTCGGTAAAACAGTTACATTAAATGGCTGGGTTGATAAAAGAAGAGATCTCGGGGGATTGATCTTTATTGACCTGAGAGATAGATACGGGAAAACACAAATTGTCTTCTCACCTCAACATAATTCTGAAGCATACCAGATTGCAAAAGAATTAAAATCAGAATATGTAATTTCTGTAACTGGAAAGGTTGAGCGAAGACCTAAAGGAGCTGAAAACCCATCGCTTCCAACAGGGGAAATTGATGTGCTTGCTGATGAGGTTCAAATTTTAAGCAAATCAGAAACCCCGCCATTCTTAATTGAAGATGATATAAACGTCTCTGAAGAGCTTCGTCTTAAATACAGATATCTTGACCTTAGAAGACCATCAATGCAGGCAAACTTTATCATAAGACATAAAATGGCACAAATTGTTAGAAGATACTTTGACGAAAATAATTTTCTTGAAATAGAGACTTCATTTCTGGTTAAAAGCACACCGGAAGGAGCAAGAGACTTTCTCGTTCCAAGCAGACTTCATCCTGGAAAGTTTTATGCTCTACCCCAATCGCCCCAACTTTACAAGCAAATTTTAATGGTTGCTGGCTTTGACAGATACTTTCAAATTGTTAAGTGCTTTAGAGATGAGGATTTAAGAGCAGACAGACAACCCGAATTCACTCAAATTGATGTGGAGATGTCATTTGTCACAGAAGATGATATCTTCAATATCGTTGAGGGACTGATGGTAAGGTTATTCAAAGAGATTAAAAACATTGAGATACCAACGCCTTTCCCGAGAATTCCTTACACTGAAGCAATCCAAACTTATGGAACGGATAAGCCAGATTTAAGATTTGATTTAAAAATTGTGAATGTAACTGATATTTTCAAACACACAGAATTTAAAATTTTTAGAGAAACTATAGAAAATGGAGGCGTTATATGCGGTATGAATCTTGAAGGATGCGGAAATTATTCAAGAAAACAGATTGATGAGATAGCAACGCTTGCCAAAAATTTCGGTGCAGAGGGGCTTGTGCATTTCAAAGTTGAAAACGGCGAACTCAATTCACCAATTGCAAAATACATCTCAAAGTTCTCTCTACAGAAGTTGAAAGAAAGAATGAAATCAAATGAGGGTGATTTGATAATTTTAATTTCCGATAAACCAGAAAAAGTTTATACAATACTTGGAAACCTACGGGTTGAGCTTGGGAAAAGATTAAATTTGATTGATGAAAATGATTTTAAACTTGCATGGATTGTTGATTTTCCGCTACTTGAATGGGATGAGGAAGAGAATCGTTGGGTTTCGGTTCACCATCCATTTACATCACCAAAACTTGAAGATATTCACCTGCTTGATACAGACCCTAAGAAAGTTCGTGCAAGGGCTTATGACCTTGTGTTGAATGGGAACGAAATTGCAGGTGGGAGTATAAGAATCCACGATGCAGAACTTCAACAGAAAATCTTCAAACTTCTTGGAATCTCAGAAGAAGAATCAAAGAGAAAATTTGGGTTCCTTCTTGAGGCATTTAAATATGGACCACCACCGCATGGCGGGATTGCTTTTGGATTTGATCGACTCGTTATGCTCCTTACAGGTATGAAATCAATTCGTGATGTTATAGCCTTCCCAAAAACAAGCAGTGCAGTTTCACTTATGGATGATGCCCCATCTGAAGTTGACCCAAGACAACTTGACGAGCTCCACATTCAGATAAAAAGAGAAGATTGATGAAAAACGCTGGAATTACCATAAGTCACACTCAAAATACAAATTTCAAAACATAAAATTTTTACTACTTGACTAAAACAATCTTTATACTTTTTGTGAAAGTCCCAGCGATAAACCTACAAAAATAAATACCCGATGTAACAACTTGACCGCTATCATTTTTGCCATCCCAAATAACTTTATGTTTGCCAGCTTCCGTTAAACCATCAACAAGGGTTCTAACTTCTTGACCAAGCATATTGTAAATTTTTAAACTTACCCACGAATTAAACGGAACATCAAATTCAATTGTCGTTTCAATGTTAAACGGATTAGGATAGTTTTGATAAAGCTCAAATTTACTTGGGATTTCTTTAAACTCTGCAACTGCAACGGGGATTGTCGCAACCTCGTTTGACGGGACACTTTCATTATGAAGTTTATCAAACGCAGTTACAACTATGTAATACCTTTTGTTCGGGTCATCAACTTGGATTGAATAACTTATCCTATTTCCTTCAACAATAGCTACAAGATTTTCTATGTTGTTTATATCAACGGGTGATGTTTCCGATTTATAAATGGCGTAATATCTAACGGTATCATTATCCGCAGGGGGTTCAGGATTGCTCCATACCAATTCAAAAACTTTTTCTGAAATTTTACGAGCTATTAAATTAACAGGCGGATTAGGTTTCACAGCATCAAGCCACGGCATTGGATGAATAAAAGCTGGATACTTATATCTTGAATTTTTCAAACTATCAATCAATCCCTTCAAAAGTAAAGATTTATACCTGAAAAATGTATTTCCTTCAACACTAATTGACCTGCTTGTGTCAATTTGCGAAAGAATCTCCGACGCAGACCAATCGCCAGAGTTAGAAGCCATTCTGTAAGCTGCTGAACCTGCATAAATATGTCTCCCATAACTATTATTTTTCCAATCTCGGGCGAGAACATTATATTTTGGATTAGTTTGTATATCCCAATAAATCTGTGGCGAATGATAATCATGTTTACCCTCTGCCAACCATCTTCTTGAATCCTGATAAATTGAACAATATGCCTGCCACCCTGTTGCAACGGGGATCCCACTTTGGCATGAACCACAATTGGGGCTGTAAACATAAACTCCGTTTGAATCACATATATTTTTATAAATACCAATTGGCGCTGAACCAACCTTAACCCATGGCTTCACTCTTTTTATGCTGTCATAAACCGCTCTAACAAATTTATTTATATTTTCCCTCCTCCACTCTTCTTTGTTGGGATATTCGCTTTGATATAAAGCATATGTATCGCTATCAGGAAAGTCAGGATTTGGATATCTTATATAATCAAAATGAATTCCATCAATATCGTAATTTCGCACAAGTTCCATAACAACATTTATCAAATAATTCCTCGCTTCGGGTTTTCCCATGTCAATCCACCACTCGTTATTAGGTTTATAATACTTAACATAATCTGGGTGTCTTAAAACTATGTGAGGTGGGTTTGTGTTGGGAGGAAGGGTTGAATCGTCTTTAACTTTGACAACATTCCACCACGCATGAAATTCCATCCCTCTTTTATGGGTTTCTTCAATTGCGAATTTCAACGGGTCATAGCCCGGATCACGCCCTAAAGTCCCAGTTAAAGAGGTTGCCCACGGTTCATATCGGCTCGGATAAATTAAATCACCGCGGGCACGAACCTGCATTATCACCGTATTAAAATTAGCCAATTTCAAATTATCAAGAATTTGAATTAATTCATTTTTTTGCTGTTGAATACCATTTTGGCTTGTTGCCTTAGCGCTTGGCCAGTCAAGCCCATAAACAGTTGTAAGCCACACCGCACGAACTTCCCTTTTTGGGTAGGTTTGAGATAAAAGGTTTGACACTATTAAAACAAATAAAAAAATGTAGCTTTTTTTCATAAGCTTGAACTCTTTTAATTTTGATTAAACAAAAAATCAAGAGCTCTTTCTATCTCACCAAACGACACATCGTTAAAGAACCTCATCTTTCCAATTTTCATTGGCAAATACATATTCAACCGCTGTTCTGAAAAAATTTTTTTATCATAACCAATATGCTTCAAAATCACATCCTTTGCAAGAAATTTTTTCGGAAAAACCAAACCCATTTTAAAAAGCAAATTTCTCATCCTGCTGAAATCCTTCTCCCTCAAAATTCCCCTACTAAACGCAATAAAACTTTCACCTATCATCCCAAACATAACTGCCTCACCGTGCTTTAACCTACGATAATTCAAACCCGCCTCTATCCCATGCCCGATCGTATGACCAAAATTTAAGATCATCCTAAACTTCTTCTCCTTCTCATCCCTTTGAATGACAGAGGATTTAACCGAAATTGACCTGAAGACAAGAGCTTGCGTGAGCTTAAAGTCAAGATTTAAAATATTATCAAAATTTGACTCAATAATTTTAAAAATTTCTGCATCCATTATGATACCATATTTGACAACTTCTCCAAGCCCACACATAAATTCACGCTTGGGCAATGTTTTCAAAAAATTCACATCTGAAAAGACAAAAATTGGATGATAAAATGAACCAATTAAATTTTTCCCAAGTTTATGATTTATCCCAACTTTTCCACCAATTGAACTATCAACCATCGCAAGGAGTGTGGTCGGAAGTTGAATCAAATTAACACCACGAAGATAAACAGCTGATGCAAAACCAGCAAGATCCCCCACCACTCCACCACCAAAAGCAACAATCGTTTCATCCCGACGCAATTTCATTTGAATCAAATCCGTGAAAACCTTAGATAAAACATTTAAACTTTTGCTTTCTTCCCCTGGATTAACAATAATAATCTCTGGTGCAAACCCTCGCTTTTTCAAAATGCTTACAAATTCATCAAGATAAATTCCTGCGACTATTTTATCAGTTATCACGGCAAGGTGTGGCTTTACACCATGTTTTCTGCAAAGGTCAGGGAATCTATCAATTATCTGATTCCCAATGTAAATCGGATACTTTATATTTTTTAACTTGAGCGTGATTTTACGCAATTTTATTCTCAAGTTTTTTTAAAATTTCATTAACAGTTTCATCAATATCTTTATCATCGGTTGAGACCAAAAAATCTGCCTGTAGATAAAATGGTTCTCTAATTTTCAACAATGATAAAATTCTTTCTAAGAGCAGATTTTCGGGCAAAACATTTCCAGCTGGATCAAGCAAAAGCGGTCTGTCTGTCTTATATTTTATCCTTTGAAGCAAAACCTCTGGACTTGCTTTAAGGTAAATTAAAATACCTGATCCCTTCACAAGATAAAGATTATCGGCAAAAGTTACAGTTCCGCCACCAAGGGACACAACAAATTTTGAAAGGCTCAAAACAGTTTCAATTAAAATTTTTCGCTCAATGTTCCTAAAATAAATCTCACCCCTTTCACGAAATATATCAACTATGCTCTTACCTTCAACGCTTTCAATCAATTCATCAACATCAAGAAAACCATATCCGAGCTGTTTTGCAAGCAATGGTCCGATTGTGCTTTTACCACTGCCCATAAAACCAGTTAAGAAAACAAGCGATTTCTTCATAAATCTGAATCCAATTTCTTTATCTTGTAAATCAATACAACTGCCTTTGAACCCCTATAATCAATTTCTTTCCTTAAAACAATTTCATGCTTAAAATTCCGCTTCTTTAAAATTTCAAAGAACTCAAAAGCGATACTCCTGTTTGGGTCCGCAAGATAACAAATAGATTCCGTTGCCATCGTAATTTTTAAAACATTTATCAAACTGTCAAACAAATTGCGCTCGTAAATTATATCAGCACCAATTACAAAGTCAAATTTCTCAGAAATGGTCGGGTGTCTCCAGTCAAGATAAACGAACTTTGCATTCTTCTCGCTCCCGATATTCCTAATGTAATTTTTTCTTGCATATTGCAGAGCCATCATTTCATAATCAGTTACGGTAAGAACAGCGTTTTTAAGACCAAGCGCAACACTTGTTAATCCAAGCCCACATCCAAGCTCAAGGACCTTCTTATTAGAAAATTCATCACTGCCAAGTATAAACTCAGCAAGTACAATTGCAGATGGCCAAACCTCAATCCAAAATGGAATTTTATCACCCGTAGAATATTTTTCAATCACATCATCAACTGCCATTGTATAATCTGCAGAACCAAGGGGTGATTCAATAAAAATTGTTCTGTTTAAAACTTCAAATCTTAACAAATCAATCCTCAAATTGAGTTAAGTTATCTTTCAAGCAAAATTTCCCTTAAATACTTTACAGGTGGCGAACCGTGAGAAAGTAGATTCTCATTAAATTCTTTTATGTTAAATTTATCTCCTTTCAACTTCATGTATTTCTCACTCAAAGCCATTATTTCCTGATATCCCGTGAAATAACTTGAAAGTTGAGCAGATGTAAGGCATGCCCTTTTCCATTTTCCTTCAGCCTCTGCTCTTTCCTGAAATCCTTCTCTCATCATCAAATCAAGAGCCTCATCCTGCGTCATACCCCCAGCGTGAATTTTATGGTCAAGGATTGCATTTATAATAACTCTGATATACCATTTCAAATGAATTAACTTCATCCTCGGGTCATTATTTAAAATTCCATTTTCAACCATTAATCTTTCTGCATAAACAGCCCAACCCTCAACCATCGTCCCACTCCAAAAAACGCTTCTTACAATTGATGGACAGCGATTTGAATAATATAGCTGAACATAATGCCCTGGAATGGCTTCATGAATGCTTAACTCAAGAAGCGAGTAATAATTATACTCGCGAAGGTATGATTCAACCTGCTCTGGCGTCCAATCTTCCGGGATTGGCGATACATTGTAAAATGTTTTCATATTTTTTTCAAGAGGACCTGGCGCTTCAAGCGAAGCAACTGCAACCCCACGCTGATATTCGGGCGTCTCACGAACTACCAAGGGTTTGCTTTCATCAAGGGTCAGCAAATTTTTCTCTTTGATAAACTCCGTCAAGTAATTCAAATCAGATTTTATCCTATCCATAATCTCTGACGGTTTTGGATGTTCAAGCACAACTTTATCAAGCACTGCCTTGATCACGGATAATTTATCCATCTTTTTTGGTTCCTTACCATAGTAATACTTATAAAGTTGCAAAGCAAGTTGATACATTTCATCATGAGTTTTAGATTTCTCCTTTTCAGCAAGTGAAAGGATTTCATCTGGCGTCAAATTTGTTTTCAAATAATACTTCATTTTTTTGTAGTAAAGTTCCTTACCCAACCTAAAATCACGCTTTGATCTTGGCTTAAGATCATTTTCAAGCCATTTACCATATTCATCAAGCGAAGCGATCGCAGAATCAACAGCTTTTTTCAATTCTGTTTTTAATTCACTTGATATTTCCAAAGTATCAGCAAATTTTGTCAAATCATTTTTTAAAATATTAATGTTCCCCTTGTTTTGTCTTATTGCGGTCTCAATGTGAATCTGCGGGGCATCTTTAAGATTTTCCTTTGCTTGCTTGACAAATCTCGGAATTTGTTTAACCCTCTCAATAACATTTTTCAACCTCTCCTGAGCAGGGGCAAAATCTTGCGTTATTAAATACATCAGCCCATCACCAATCACAGAATTATAAACCAACGGATTCCATTCATGTTCCTTCAACTCTTCAAGTTCAAAAATCATCTCGTCAATTTTCTCAATTAAAATCCGACAGTCAATACTGTTATCTCGTGAAAGTTTTTTCAAATCAAACTCCGAAAACTTCTTTCTATAATTTTTAAGCCATTCAAGTTTTTCTCTTAGCATTTCTCCAGAAAAATCATCAAGCAAATGATCATACTTATGATATCCAACCCATGTCGCCACAACTGGATGATACTTGAAATATTCATCAATGAAATTGTTCACAAGCCTTGAAAATTTCTCATCTTCCGACTGCTTTGCACAACCTGAGATAAAAATCAAGCTCATTACAAAAACCGAAATTATTTTTAACTTCATTTTGTAAATCCTCTCTTTGTTTTAAATTTTTTGAACATTGTAAATAGAAAAGCAAGCACAACAGCAAAGCCGGAAATATGAACTATAATATCCCCGTATTTAGTGTAAAAAGTTTTTTCATCGTTTAACCTTATTACATCCGCCATCTGTGTTTTCTCATGAAATCTTGTTTTCCTCTGAACCCTGCCATATGGGTCAATGAAACCCGAAATCCCACCATTTGCACATCTTACTATGCTTCTCCTATTTTCAACAGCTCGCAAGATTGAATATTGAAAATGCTGATACGGTCCAGATGTATTCCCATACCAGCTATCGTTTGTAATCACAACAAGAAATTGAGCGCCCCTTTTGACAAATTCACGAATCAGCGACGGATAGATTGATTCATAGCAAACCCCACCAGAAAATTTCACAATTTCACCGTTTCTTCTTTTCATCTCAAACACAGTTGTATCTTTTCCCTTTGCCCAGTTGCTTATTCCAACGCCCCATTGCAATGGCTCAATCAAAAAGTGAAATACATCCGCATAAGGCAAACGTTCTCCAAACGGGACAAGTATCATCTTTGCATATTTCTGAATTTTATCCGAGCCCGGCAAAAATAAACCCATCGCATTGTAAGCATCATACCTTTGCCCCGTATCCTTTATAATATGACTGCTTGGTGGCGCTTGAGATGGATCATCATAAAATCTCGCATCTGGGAAACCCGTCAAAATAGCCACATTCAAACTATCAATCTGACTTTTAAACCAATTAAAATGATAACGATATGGCGAAAGAAGAAAATAATAAGTTATCGCAGTTTCTGGATAAACCACAAGTTCAACATCTGGTTCTCTGCGTATTAAATCTTTCGTCATACCCATGTAAAGTTCAAGTTGTTCAGCAAGCGTCCCCTCCCATTTGAGCCATGGATTTATGTCAGGCTGAATCAAACCAACCTTCATTTCTTTAAAAGAATCCTCATCAGAACTTTTAAGGACATAAACCCCATAAACATCTGGAAGAATGTAAATCAAAACTCCAACTATAAAATATCGCAATGCGGATTTTGAAAGAAAATTTTTTTCTCTGAAGATCTCCTTAAGAGCAAGATAAAAAATAACATTCACGGTAAGAATAAGAAATGATAAACCATAAATCCCTGTGAATTCAATGAATTGAATCTTCTCAAGAAAATATGTTTGTGTGTTGCCAATCGTAAGCCACGGGAATGCAAGCTCTGTCGTGGAACGAAAATATTCAAAAAGTGCAAAAGCGAATGAGAAGATGAAAAGATGAAGTTTTCCGCCGTAATTTTTTTTAATGAACATGTAAAACCACATCGGCAAGAAGAAAAGAATTGGATGAACCAGAATTAGAAGGACGCAACCAACCATCAAGAAAGGATCTGCTTCTTTTGACCAACCACCGACCCAGTAAAGTGTGAAAAGATTGAAAAAGAAAAATGCTATGTAAGAATACCGAAAAAGTTGTTTGTAATTTTCAAGCCTGTCAATCAAAAAAAGAAGCGGAACAAACCCAATAGTTGCAAAAAATCCAGTCTTTAACGGTGGAAACGATAAAGAAAGCAAAACTCCGCTGACAAATGCAAGAAGAAATCTTTCATTGAAGATTTTCCTCTTCAACTTTCTTTCCAAATTTGTTTTTCACAAGTTCATTGATGTATAACCATGAATAAACAATCGCAAACCCAACAACTACGCCAAGCATCATCCCAGCCAGAACATCTAATGGATAATGAACTCCAACATAGACTCTTGAAAACGAGATCAGAAAAGCAAGTGAAAAAAGATATATCGCATATTTTTTATAAAATTTGGATATTAAAGTTGCAACGGTAAAACTATTCACCGCATGACTTGACGGAAAAGAGAAACCACTCCCACACCCAACGAGCAGTCTTACATTGTCAAGTTCATGGCATGGTCTTATTCTGCCTACAATAGGTTTTATGATATGACTGCTCAATTGATCGCTTATCGCAATCGCTGGGATTAAAAGAATTGCAATTATCCTTCCCCTTTTTCCGCCAAATATCACAAACCCAAGCCAGATTAAAAAAAGAAAAACCCTCAAATTCACATCCTTTGTCACAAACGGCATTAAAAAATCAAAGATGGGATTTGCTATTTTGTGGTTTAAAAAATAAAAAATCTCCTTGTCAATTTGAAAAAGTTCCTGAATCAAGATCTCCCTTTTTTATTTCTTAAAATTTTCCTCAAAACCCAAATAATCAATCCAAGCGTAAGTATCACAGTTACAACTTTGCTATAACCAGAGATCACATCTGCTATCAAATGCCAATTTTCGCCAAGAATTTTGCCACCCGTCACAAGTATTAAATACCAAAGCGAAGCGCTGATGAAGGAAAGCAAGATTGATTTTTTCAAATCATATTCCCCAAGTCCAGCAAAAAAAGCAACAAAAGCCCTTGTCCCAGCAAGAAATCTATTTACAACAATGAGAAGATATCCATATTTTGAAAAGAGGATTTCAACTTTTTTTATCTCGTCTGGCTTTATGAATTTAATCTTACCCTTTTCAATTATCTCATCCCCAAATTTATCCCCAATGAAATACATTGTGGTAAAGCCAAGGGTGCTTCCAAAAACAGCTGAAATAAGCGTAAGCGTAAAATCAGTTTTCCCAAGCCCAGATAAAGAAGCGCAGAAAACAACAATGACATCGCTTGGTGAAGGCGGGAAGACATTCTCAATATATGCAAAGAAAAAAACAACGAGATAAATCCAAAGGTTATCAATACTTAAAATAAATTCAAGGATTTGCTTCGTCTCCATCAGGTTTCTCTTTTGATTTTAATAGAACAACAGCAAAACAAGCGACGGCATCTCCCTTCCCAGTTGCATCAAATTTTTCATTTCTTTTCGGCTTCACGGAAATTTTATCAGGAGAAACTTCAAGAATTGAACTTAATTTTTCTACTATCTCTTGAACAAATGGAGCAAGTTTAACCTTCTCAAGTATTATAACTGAATCAATGTTAACTATCTCAAACCTCTTCTCGTCAAGGATCTCTTTTACTTTTTTAAGGAAAATCTCGCTTCTTGCGTCTTTATATTTTTCATCGGTGTCGGGGAACAACTCCCCAATGTTACCAGCCTTGATAGCCCCAAGAATGGCATCACATATTGCGTGAATTAACACATCTCCATCCGAATGCCCAAGCGAACCTCTATCAGATGGTATTTCAACTCCACCAATGTAAAGTTTCCTCCCTTCAACGAGTGGATGTATGTCATATCCGATTCCAATTCTCAAATTAAAACCATCCTTTTATTTCAAATGATTTATATTTTGCTTCATAAGGTTTCCAAGTTATTTGGACATCTTCAACTTGTGCGTATCTTGGTCCAACTTTTACAAGTTTTATTAGTTCTTCCACAAGCGAGCGTTCCCCTTCAACTTCAATTTCAACATCACCGTTGCTTAAATTTCTGACCCAACCGTTTAACCCAAGATGATTTGCATGTTTTTGGACAAACCAGCGAAATCCAACCCCTTGCACAAGCCCCTTAACAATTATATGTGCGCAGACATAATCGCTGGGCATAACTTCAAGAAACTTTTGTTTTTAATTTATCAACGCTGATTTTGAACATTTCTTCAAATTTCTCAACTGCTCCGCCAAATTGAACAAAATCGCTTTTACCCCCACCCCTGACACCTGTTAAATTTAAAATCTCATTTAAAACTGCTTTCAAATCAATCTCAACATCACTTGACCTTGCCATTATAAAGTTTGCCCCGTTTGACTTTGAGCCAAGAATTGTAATAACTTTGGGATATTGAATTAACTTCCGTGCGAGAACTTTCAACTCTTCAATACTTCTATTCTCAAAACTTACATTGATGAAATTAAGGTCTCCAGTTTTCTCAGCGTTCTGAAAAAGTTTTTCAGCCTCAAACTCAATCAATTTTTCCGTGAGAAAATTTATTAATCTTTGCTTTTCTCTCTGGGCATCAAGAAGTTTGCTCACCTGTTCAGATAGTTCAAAATCCCGAACACTCAAAAGAGAAACAAGTTCGTTTGAGACTTTATTTTTCACCTGATAATCTCTTAAGGCTCTAACACCACAAACGAAATCAACCCTTGTTAATCCACCTTTAACCCTCTCCCATCTCTTAACTTTCACAAGACCTATTTCCCCTGTCCTTGAGACATGTGTTCCACCACAAGGGGAAAAATCAAAATCTCTCACCTCTACTATTCTGATTGTTCCAGACACCTTCGGTTGTTTCCGCAGGGGAAACTTTGAAATTTCGGTATCATCAACATAGTGGATTTTAACATCTCTATTTTCCCAGATGATTTGATTGGCAAGATTTTCAACTTCATGAACTTTATCGTAAGATAAAGTTTCAATATCAAGGTCAATTGTTCCGATATCATCACCAAGCCGTGAGGAGATGGTTTCAGCGTTCAACAAAATTTCAAATGCTCTTGAAAGTATGTGCTGACCCGTATGTTGCTGCATGTTTGAAAATCTTCTATCCCAATCAATTTTACATTCAACATCGCCAGACGGTATATCTCCATCAATCACATGTAAAATTTCACCATTATCCAACTCAATAACATCAACGACCCTTGCACTGTTAATGAACCCGGTATCATGTTCTTGTCCTCCAGAGGTTGGATAAAAGTAAGTTTTATCAAGTATGAGTGCAATTTTACCGTTGTATTTTTTAACATCTATAACTTTTGATTTAAATTGCGTGGTATAACTATTGTTGTAGTAAAGTTTTTGAGTCATGGTGGAAGAAATTTTTTATTAAATTTAAGCAGTCAAATCAATTTTATCAAAAAGCCTCACCCTTTAAATCATTTTTGGTGTTCCGCCAACTTAAAAGTGTAGCAACCCATTACAGCAATATGCAACATTTTGTTACAATGTTACAAAAACTAAAAAGACATCCATATAGTGATTTTTAAAAAATTGAAAATTATAAACTGGCATAGTATTTGCGTAACATTTTTTGGAAAGAAAACAAAGATTTGAAAAATTATAGCAGCGGTGGGCATGATCACAATGGTAACAGGAATAGTTATGCTGGGAAGCTGGATTTTTACACAGGGATGACAGATTCATCGGGGAGATTAACTAATATATACACCGCTGGGGAGTTCGGAGGCATTGAAAAAATAGTCGTGTATCTTGCTGATGATACAACTTTAAGAGATACAGCTGAGATTATTGTTGCTATTCCAGGGCTTGTCCTTTTACCTGAAAGCCCATATTATAAAAAAGTTGGAGGGACATGTGAACATCATGGACCACACACCCCTTGGAGAGAACCACCAACTCCTCCTGAATGCCAGCAACCTGATCATAATCATTATATTGCACCGCTTACTTATTTAAGGCTTTCAAGAGTTTGTCATCTTTATTATTCAATAACCTCTCATAGGCTTTGTATAAATGATATTTCTTTACCATTTGGAGGACTTTTTGATATAGATGGAAATTGGAGAAGACCGCATGGTAGTCATAGAATGGGAGTTGATATAGACATAGCAACAAGAGTAGTGAATGAGCAAGGACAGGTTGTTGGAGATGTGGATAGGAGGTTATTAGAGATTTTAGTAGAGAGATACGGAGGAAGGATACAAAATGAAGTAAATCATTATCACATAAGAATGTAGGAGGTAAAAAATGAAGAGGTTGATTTTTTTATGTTTGTTTTTTCTAAATTTAAATTCTCAAGGTCAAGTAATCCCGAGAAATAAAGTAGATGTTAAAATAAAACCGATAATTTCTGCTGATACCACAAATAATTATTTTAAATATGAGTATAAAATATATAGTTTACCAACAAGTGAGCAATCAATCTGGATGTTTGCTATCCTTTTGTCAAGAACAGAAGATACTTTAAAGATTTATGAAATTACTTGGCCCCCTCTTCCAAGATGGGATGGGGTGTGCATTGGACCACTTGTTGATCTACCAAATAGTGCTTGGGTCAACTGGGGGAGTTGGGATTCTACAGCATTTATTCCACCTGGTGATTCTGCATCTGGTTTTTCTTTTAAAACATATATTTTCCCACCAAAGAAAACACTTTTACCTGATATAAATGATTTTTATGTGGAAGGTTATGCTCCTATTCCTTCGTTCCCGGAAGGTGAGGCTCCTGGTATGATTCCGGGTTATGATGACTTAACCCTATACGGACCAGGGAAAGTTTATAAGACAGTAGGACCTGGACCCTTACCGCCTGGGGAATGGAATTTTGATTCAACTATGTATTTTGTTTCAGATTCAGGATTTTATCATCTTATTGATAAAACAAATAAATGTTTTGAGCAGAACTGGCTAAAAGAGAGGGCAAAAAATCATCTAATAAGTATGTATGAAAGAGGGTTAAGACATTATCAGAATAACAGGGTTGAACAAGCAAGAAAAGTTTTAAGTCAGGTTATTGATTATCTTGAAAGGGAAAGAGGTAATTTAGTTTTTGATGAGGCATTTTATGTTTTATACTATAGAACAAAATTTGTAAGTGAACATCTCCTTGAACAGTACAGAAACAAATAAATTTCATTTTTTCCTCGGGAACTTTAACGAAAATTGAGCTTGTTGGGAATTTTGAACATATATTTTTAAAACGAAAATTGAGGTGCTACAATGCGGGCGATAAAATTATTTGCAATCATTGTTCTCTTAAGTTTTGGGGTTTCAGCTCTCCTTCCACAGAGCAAGCCAGAAACAAAGTCTGTGGCAAAGAATGTAATTCTTAAAGGTGAAGTGCTTGACCTTGCCTGTTATGTCGCCGGGGGAAAGAAAGGACCTGAACATAAAAAATGTGCCGAGATGTGCATTAAAGGAGGTGCACCAATTGGAATTTTAACCGACGATGGAAAAGTTTATCTTATAGTTGAAAACCATGAAAAACCAGAACCCTATGAGAAGTTAAAGGGATTTGCAGCTGAAAAAGTGACGATAACAGGTGTTCTACATCAAAGAGGTGGTTTACCCGGGGTTGTAATTGAATCTGTTGAGCTGCTGAAATAATTATATGGATAGGTTTTTAACCCGCCCTTTTTAATAAAATTAAACATGGGAATGAAACGAAATCTTTGGCTGTTAATTGTATTTCCTGCTGTAATGTTGATCATCTTATGGTTTGTCATAACTTCACCTAATCATACGCCGGTATGGAAAGGTAGAGAAATCGCTCTCAAATATGGATGTTTTAACTGTCATGGTTTTGAAGGATATGGAAATGTTAAAAACCCGGGATATCGGTATAGCGAAGTCCCTTCATGGCAGGGTGAAACAGCAATGATGTTTATTTTGAATGAAGAAGAATTAAAAGAATGGATTCTCTACGGGAAACCAAGAAGGTTGAAGGATGTTAATTATGGTGGAGTGATAAAAATGCCTGCTTATGAAAACATCATATCTGAAAATGAACTTAAAAATTTAATATCCTACCTTAAAGCAGTTATGGGTTTAATCAAAATAGACAACGACACTGCAAAAGCTGGATATGAGGTAGCGAAAAAATCAGGTTGTTTCGGCTGTCATGGTCCTTATGGCATGGGAGGGATGCCAAATAAAGGCTCATTTAAGGGTTACATTCCCGGATGGGATGGTGAAGATTTTAAACTTCTTGTTGAGAACGAGGATGAATTGAAAGAGTGGATACTGTATGGAGAAATTAACCGACTTGAAAAAAACATCATTGCTGGAAAATTTTTGAGAAGACAAGTTGTGAAAATGCCTGCTTATAAAGATATTCTAAGCAAGGACGAGATAAATTATCTGGTTTCATACATCAGATGGTTAAGGGGTGGAAAGATTTAAACAAAGCGATGACAGCTTGCCCAAGCGATAACCCGCCATCGTTCGGTGGAACTTTTGAATGAGTATAAACTTTAAAGCCGAGTTCGTAAAGTTTTAAAACCGCTTTCTCCACAAGTAAAGCATTTTGAAAGACCCCACCACTTAAAACAACCTTATCTAACCCTGTTTCCATTCTTATCCTGTTTGAGATTTCACAAATTATATTTGCAATTGTGTTATGAAACTTGCCTGAAATTTTTGAGATCGGGACCTTATTTAAAATATCGTTGACAATTTGAATGAGCCCCGGCTTAAAGCTTATCTTCCATGGTTTTGAATCAGCGATGACTTCAAAGTCATAAAATCCTTTCTCATTTTCATCCGCAAGCATTTGAAACTCCATCGCTGCTTGAGCTTCATAATTAACAGTTAACCTGACATAGCAAAGAGCTGAAACAGCGTCAAATAATCTGCCAACTGCCGATGTAAACGGTGAATTAATTTTTCTATCTATGATTTGAAGAAGGATTTTAACCTTGTTTATTTTTTCGGTTGTTAGATCTTTGATAAACGGAATTTCAATGTTAAGGAGATCATTTCCAAAAGTATGATAAAGATAAGACACAGCCATTCTCCAAGGTTCTTTTATTGAGATTTCACCACCGGGCAACGGGATATATTCAAAGTGGGCTACTCGTTCAAATTTTGATAGTTCAGTTATAAAAAACTCACCACCCCAAATTTTACCATCTATTCCAAACCCAGTTCCGTCAAAGGCAACACCAATTACCGGCTCGGATAAATTATTCTCTGTCATACAGCTGACAATATGAGCATGGTGATGCTGGACAGGTATTTTTATTGGGATATCAAGTTCAAGAGCATATTTTGTTGAAAGATACTCTGGATGCATATCATAAGCAAGAACCTTTGGATTTAAGTCAAAGAGTTTTTTAAAATGTTCCACCCCTTCAATCAAAGATTTTAAAGTTGCCCAGTTTTCAAGATCGCCTATATGATGGCTTAAAAAAGCATAATTCCCCTTTAAAAAACAAAAAGTGTTTTTAAGATGTCCGCCAACGGCGAGGATATGCTCTTTTGCTTCAAATGGTATCTTAACAGGATAAGGCACATAGCCACGAGAGCGTCTTATCATTACTGGTTTTCCAGTAATTACAGTTGCAACCGAATCATCGCAACGGATATGAATTTCACGATTATGAATAAGGAAAAAATCAGCGATATTTTTTAATCTTTCAAAAGCATCATCATCTTTGTAAGCAATCGGTTCTTCCGTTAAGTTTCCGCTTGTCATCACAAGAGGGATATCAACTTCCCTCAAAATAAGATAGTGAAGTGGGGTATATGGCAACATAACCCCAAGATAAGAATTACGAGGTGCAACTTCATAAGCAATTGGGCAATCTTTTCTTTTTCTCATCAAAACAATCGGGCGTTGAATTGAGGTTAGAAGTTTTAACTCGGTTTCATTATACACACAAATTTCATCAAGCCATTTAACATCGGGGATCATGATCGCAAATGGTTTTTCAATCCTCATTTTTCTTTTTCTCAATTCGGCAACAACTCCATTATCCAAAGCATTACAAGCAAGATGGTATCCTCCAAGCCCCTTTATGGCAACTATAAAACCATCCTTCAAAAGTTTTGCTGTCTCTCTTATGGCATCGTCACAATTTATCTCATTTAAATTCCTGTCAAGAAGTTTAATTCTCGGACCACAAACTGGACAAGCGTTTGGTTGAGCGTGAAATCTTCGGTTTGAGGGATCATGATATTCCCGCTCACATTCATCGCACATTTTAAATACAGACATCGTCGTCTTTGGTCTATCGTATGGGACATCAATTATAATTGTAAATCTTGGACCACAATTTGTGCAGTTTATAAATGGATATCTGAAACGTCTATCGTTTGGATCAAAAAGTTCATTAAGACAATCATTACAAGTTGAAACATCTGGAGAAATAAGAACGAACTTTTCTTCTCCACTTTTACTTTTTTCAATGAAAAATTCGCTATATCCTTTTACATCTGTCGGTTCAGAAATAATTTTCTCAATAAGAGAAAGAGGGGGCGCTTTAACAGGGATCGCTTTTATGAACTCATCTATTGAGTTTTCCTCTCCTTCAACTTCAATGTAAACCCCATTCGTATCATTGTAAATATAACCTTTCAAGTTAAATTCATTCGCAAGTTTAAAAATAAAAGGTCTAAACCCAACGCCTTGAACAATTCCTTCAATGTAAATTTTTTTAGCTTTTAACATTTTCCCTAAATTTTTGAATTCTGTTTCTAAACCAACTTATCCAGTCATCAATTCCCTCACCAGTTTTGCAGGATATTGGGAAAATTTTTGCTCGTGGATTTACCTCAAGAACATTTTTCTCAAGCTCTTTTAACTCAACACCAGCATAGGGCAAAAGGTCAATTTTATTAAGAAGGACAACTTCAACCTCGTGAAACATAAGGGGATATTTTTTAGGTTTCTCTGCACCTTCAACAACACTGTAAACCATTACTCTTAAATCTTCACCAAGATAAAACTCCGCTGGGCATACGAGGTTACCGACATTTTCAATAAAAAGTATATCAAACCCATCAAGCTTAAATTCGTGAAGTGCATTATGAACCATACGAGCATCAAGATGGCAAACATTCCCGGTTGTTATTTGATAAGCCGGAATCCCAAGTGCCTTTATCCTGTCTGAATCAACCGTCGTTTGGAGATCACCTTCAATTACCGCAATTGAAAAATTGTCTTTGAGTCGTTTAATGGTTTCTTCAAGGACGGAAGTTTTTCCAGCGCCTGGAGCCGACATGAGATTAACTGTAAAAACTCCCCATTTTTTGAAAAGTTCCTTATTTTCAAGAGCTATTTTCTCGTTTACTTGAAGAACATTTGCACCAACATCAATTTTGTGCATTTTTAACCCCCTATTTTTGTTTATTCAATTTCAATATATTCTATCTTCATTTCCCTCCCAGAGACGATCTCCATGGGTTCAAAACACTTTGGACAAAATAGGTTAAAGTCATCCATTGACTCAAGTATAAACCCGCAGATATTACAAACAGCTTTAAATTTAATTATTTCAACTTCAAGTTCAGCCTTTTCAGCAATTGTCCCGTTCTTTGCCACATTAAATGAAAATTCAAGTGCTTCTTTTACAACTCCCGAAAATTCTCCAATTTGAACTTTAATTTTTTTGATTATATTTGAGTTGTGCTCCTTTGCGGTGTTTTCAGCGATCTCAATTATGCTTTGAGCAATTGAAAGCTCGTGCATTTTTTATGAGGATGTTTATTTGATAAAATTTTAAAAAATTTCCAAAAGATTATCAAACGAAAAATTAAACAAGTACCCTTCTTGCTTTTATCGTGGCTTTTAATTATATTTTCAAAGCAAATCCGAAACAAAATCAAGAAAACTATGCCTACAACTGCTGATATCAGAAATGGATTGCACATAAGATATAATGGAAAAGTTTATACAGTTATTGATTTTCAGCATGTTAAAAGAGGTCGTGGAGGTGCATTTGTAAGGGTTAAACTAAAAGATGTTAAAACGGGGCGAATTCTTGATGAAACATTTGATTCCGGCGAGGAAATTGAAATTGTGCGACTTGACTTCAGAAAGTTTCAATTTTTGTATAAAGATGGTGATGATTTCGTTTTCATGGATCTTGAAACATTTGATCAAATTCATGTTCCAAGCGAGCTTGTCGGTGATAACGCTTTATTCATGAAAGAGAATGAGACAGTTGACATTTTATTTGACGGCGATCAAATCCTTGGAATTCAGCTTCCAACATTTGTTGAGCTTGAAGTTGTTGAAACAGAGCCAGGGATTAAGGGCGACACGGTAACAAATGTAATGAAACCAGCGAAACTTGAAACGGGTGCAATTATAAGCGTTCCGCTATTTATTGAGCAAGGCGAAAAGATAAGAGTTGACACGAGAACTGGTGAATATGTTGAAAGAGTAAAATAAAACTTACGGAGAGAAGAAAAATGGATTTAAATTATATCAAAGAATTAATCAAAGCCGTTGATGAAAGCGGTGTTGAAGAAATTGAAATAGAGATTGAAGGCTCAAGATTGAGGATAAGCAAGAATCGCAAAGGTCAAGTAAATGTCTCTCAATCGGGTTCAAACTCCCTTCCAAATTATATTCCGATTCCGTTTCCGATTTATCCACCTGCTGGACTTGTTCAGCAACCCATGGGGATTCCACAGACACAGATTGTTGCACCACCTCAAAGCGTAACGGCACCAGCTGAGGTAAAAGAAGAAAAAACAAGAGAAAAAACCGAAGTCCAGGAAGTTGAGATCGGGAAGAAATATCATGAGATAAAATCGCCAATAGTTGGGACATTTTACCGTGCCCCAGCTCCAGATGCTGAGCCCTATGTTAAAGTTGGAGATGAGGTTTTCCCCGGCACAGTGCTTTGTATAGTTGAAGCCATGAAATTAATGAATGAAATTGAGTCAGATGTTCACGGTAAAATTGTTAAAATTCTTGTTGAAAATGCACAGCCCGTTGAATATGGACAACCTCTTTTCTTGATTGAACTTCTTGATTAAGAAAAAACTTTTCAAGTGTAAATTGTTTAAAAAAATTTTAATTGCTAATAGGGGTGAAATTGCTTTAAGAATCATAAGGACTTGCAAGGAGCTTGGAATAAAAACCGTTGCTGTTTATTCAGAAGCAGATAGATATTCCCTTCATGTCAGGTTTGCTGATGAAGCTGTCTGCATAGGTCCAGGTCCAAGCAAGGAAAGTTACCTTAACATTCCGAGGATAATTGCAGCAGCTGAGATAACAAACGCCGAGGCAATTCATCCTGGTTATGGTTTCCTCGCTGAAAATGCGATGTTTGCAGAAATTTGCGAATCTTCAGGGATAAAGTTTATAGGACCAACCCCTGAGGCAATTGAAGCAATGGGAGATAAAGCATTAGCAAAAGAAACGATGAAAAAAGCAGGGGTTCCTGTGATTCCAGGGAGTGATGGTGTTGTAAATTCACTTGAAGAAGCAAGAGAAATAGCGAATGAGATTGGGTTTCCAATAATGTTAAAAGCTGCAGCTGGTGGAGGAGGAAAAGGAATGAGAATGGTAAAAAGCGAAGATGAACTTGAAAACGCCTGGCAAACAGCAAGGGCTGAGGCAGAGGCAGCATTTGGAAACCCAGCTCTTTATATTGAAAAATTCATTGAAAGACCAAGACATATTGAAATTCAAATTCTTGCTGATGAACATGGAAATGTAATCCATCTTGGGGAAAGGGATTGCTCAATTCAAAGAAGGCATCAAAAACTTGTTGAGGAATCCCCATCCCCGATAGTAACACCTGAGCTTCGCGAAGCAATGGGACAAGCAGCTGTAAAAGGCGCTAAAAGCGTCAAATACAGAAATGCTGGGACAATTGAGTTCCTGGTTGATAAAAATGGAAACTTTTATTTTATGGAAATGAATACAAGAATTCAAGTTGAGCATCCTGTTACTGAGATGGTTTATGGAATTGATATAGTCAGAGAACAAATTAGAATTGCAGCGGGCGAAAAACTTGGCATAAAACAGAGACAGCTCAAACCGAACGGACACGCAATTGAATGCAGAATTAACGCAGAGGACCCGTTTAATGGATTTAGACCTTCACCTGGAAAAATAACTGCTCTTCATTTCCCCGGCGGTTTTGGGGGTTAGAGTTGATTCACACATCTATCAAGAATATGTTATCCCACCATATTATGATTCTATGATTGCAAAGCTTATAGTACATGCAAGAACAAGAGATGAAGCTATAGCAAGAATGTTGAGAGCACTTGAAGAATTCGTAATTGAAGGCGTTCATACGACGATACCATTTCATATAAAACTTCTGAATTCATCAGAATTTAGAAGCGGTGTTGATTATGATACAAAGTTTATTGATTTTAAATTTAACATGAACGATTAAAACCTAAAAAGGAGAAAAACAATGCTGTTCCCTGAAAACTTAAAGTACACAAAAGAACATGAATGGATAAGGGTTGAAGACAACTCTATAGGAGTTGTTGGAATAACTGATTACGCACAAAGTGAACTTGGGGACATAGTTTATGTTGAGCTCCCGCAAATTGGAAAAGTTGTAAAGCAGCTTGAATCCTTCGGGACAATTGAAGCCGTAAAAGCGGTTTCAGATCTTTTCTCCCCCGTTTCAGGCGAAATAATTGAGGTAAATGAAAAACTAAAAGACTCGCCTGATTTAATTAACAAAGATCCGTATGGTGAGGGGTGGATAATAAAAATTAAAATCAAAGATCTAAATGAACTTAATAACCTTCTATCTGCGGAAGATTACAGAAAATTAATTGGTAAGTAAAAATTTAAGGAGCACGTCAAAATGGGATTCATTCCAAACACCGACGAAGACAGACAGGAAATGTTAAAAGCAATTGGAGTTTCATCATTTGAAGAACTAATTTCTGATATCCCACCTGAGATAAGATTAAAAGATGATCTCAAACTTCCAGAACCACTTTCAGAGTATGAAGTTCTAAAAGAGCTTCAAAGCATCTCTGAGAAAAACCTTGATCTAAACCATGCGATTTCTTTTCTCGGTGGTGGGGCATATGATCATTTTGTGCCTTCAGCTGTCTTTACAATAATAAGCAGATCGGAATTCTACACTGCTTACACACCTTATCAAGCAGAGGTAAGTCAAGGAACACTTCAAGCAATCTACGAGTATCAAACGATGATCTGTCGCTTGACAGGGATGGATGTTGCGAATGCTTCAATGTATGATGGCGGTAGCGCACTTGCAGAGGCAGTTCTTCTTGCGCTTGGTCACACGGGGAAAAATGAAGCTGTCATCGCAGGTCCTGTCAATCCAAATTACCTAACGGTTGTTCGCACTTATACTCACCCAAGAAGGGCAGAGATTAAATTGACAAAGTTTGATTCTGGGGTTTGCGACCTTGATGATTTAAAATCAAAAGTTACAGATAAAACAGCATGCGTTGTGGTTCAGCAACCTAATTTTTTTGGAAACATTGAAGATGTATTTGAAATTGAAAAGATCGCCCATAGCGTTGGAGCTTTATTTATAGTTGCAATTGATCCAATCTCACTTGGCTTGCTGATTCCACCTGGTGAATACGGTGCCGATATCGTCGTTGGAGAAGGACAACCTTTGGGGATTCCGTTAAGTTTTGGCGGACCCTACCTTGGAATTTTTGCGGTAAAAGAATTCCTAATAAGAAAACTTCCCGGACGCTTATCTGGGGTTACGATTGACAGAGATGGCGAGCGTGGCTTTACGCTAACGCTTCAGACAAGAGAGCAACATATAAAAAGAGAAAAAGCAACCTCCAACATCTGCACGAATCAAGGTCTTATGATGCTTGCAGCAACAGTTTA